>NZ_JBHTSA010000153.1:0-17170 GCF_042795405.1 Streptomyces sp. NPDC056480
GCGTCGAGGCCGGCCTCGAGGTTCCGGACGAAGTCGGCGGCCTGGGCGACTTCGAGGGCGTGCCAGAGTTCTTCGTCGGTGGCGTCGGGTTTGCCGTAGCGGAGGTTGGTGGCGACGGTGCCGGAGAAGAGGTAGGGCTTCTGGGGGACGAGTCCCACGGTCCTGGCCATGAGGCCGGGGTCGAGTGCGCGGACGTCGACGCCGTCGACGAGGACTTCGCCGCCGGTGGCGTCGAAGAGCCGGGGGACGAGTCCGAGGAGGGTCGACTTGCCGCTGCCGGTGGAGCCGATGATCGCGGTCGTCTCGCCCGGCCGGGCTTCGAGCCCGACGTCCCTGAGGACCGGCTCCTCCGCACCCGGGTACCGGAAGTCCGCACCGCGCACCTCCAGATGACCCCGGTCGTCCGAGGTACGGACCGGGAAGGCGGGCGGGGCGACGGACGAGCGGGTGTCGAGCACCTCGCGGACACGGACGGCGCTCGCCTCGGCCCGGGGCATGTGCATGAAGAGGAAGACGACCATCATCACGGACATCGAGATCTGGAGGAGATAGCCGAGGAAGGCGACGAGCCCACCCGGCTGGAGTGCGCCGGAGTCGATGCGGTGGGCGCCGACGTACACGAGGGCGACGGTGGTCAGTTCCCAGACGATGAGGACCGTCGGGAACATCAGGGCCTGGAGCCGGCCGGCCCGGAGGCCGACGGAGCGGAGTTCGTCGTTGGCGGCGGCGAACCGTTCCCGCTCGTGCCGGTCGCGGACGAAGGCGCGGACCACCCGGACGCCGGTGATCTGCTCGCGCAGCACCCGGTTGGCGCGGTCGATCCGCTCCTGCATGCCCTTGAAGAGCGGCCGCATCCGCAGGACGACGGCGCCGACGGCCCCGGTCATCACCGGCACGAAGAGCAGCAGCACCAGGGCGAGCGGCACGTCCTGGCGCAGGGCCATGGCGATGCCGCCGATGCAGAGGAGCGGCGCGGCGACCAGCATGGTCAGGACGAGGACGGTGAACGTCTGGATCTGCTGGACGTCGTTGGTCGTCCGGGTGATCAGGGAGGCGGCGCCGAAGCGGCCCCGCTCCCGCGCGGAGAACTCCTGGACGCGGCGGAAGACCTCGGAGCGCAGGTCGCGGGCGACGCCCATGGCGATCCGGGCGCCGGTGTAGGTGGCGGCGGCCGCGGCCGCCGCCTGGAGGAGGGTGACGGCGGCCATCGCGGCGCCGCCGCTGAGGACGCGGTCGGTGTCGCCGCGCAGGACGCCCTGGTCGATGACGCCGGCGTTGAGGGCGGGCAGCGCGAGGGAGGCGAGGGACTGGGCGAGCTGGAGGGCGACGAGGAGGGCGAGGAGGGACCGGTACGGCCTGAGGCGGGGCGCGAGGAGTCGCAGCAGCATGATGTCGATTCCTCACGCGCCGTACGGGCGGACGGACTTGGCGTCCTTGAGGGCGCGTCCCCACCAGCCGAGCTGGTCGAGGAGGGCCTTGGCGGCGCCCTCCGCGGGGGCGGGGTCCTTGTGCCGCCCGTCCTCGTCGAACAGCCCGTGGGCGTGGTGGAAGGAGACGGTGTCGCGGACGGTGACCGCGTGCATCTCGGCGTACACCTGGCGGAGCTGCTCGACGGCGCGCAGGCCGCCGGAGATGCCGCCGTAGGAGACGAAGCCGACAGGCTTGGCCTGCCATTCGGTGTAGTGCCGGTCGATCAGGTTCTTGAGGGCGGCGGGGAAGGAGTGGTTGTACTCGGGGGTGATGACGACGTACGCGTCGGCGGCCTCCAACACCGGTGTGACCTTGGCGAGTTCGGCACGGACGGCCGGGGAGGGGTCGTACGAGAGGGAGGTGGGGAGGTCGATCTCGGCGAGGTCGACGACGGTGACGGTGAAGTCCTCGCGCTCGGCGAGCCGGGAGCGGAACCAGTCGGTGACGACGGGGGCGAAGCGGCCCTGGCGGTCACTGGCGACGACGAGGGCGAGGGTGAGGGGGGCGGCGGGGGCGGCCTCCGCGGCGGCGGGAGTCGCGGCGGGGGGGGGGGAGACGGTGTCCGTGGAGGCGTTCGTGATGTCCATGCGGATGATCGTGGTACCTCAAGTTTGGTTGAGGTCAAGCGGTGTTCCACGGCTCTTTCCCAAGGCCGTTTCCCTGGACGTACGGTGAGTGCATGACGACTCCGCCCCCCTACATCGAGATCGACGGCGCCCCCGCGGCCGACCCCGGGCTGCTCGCCGCCCTCATGTCCGGCTTCGGCCACTTCACGGCGATGCAGGTGCGGGACGGGCGCGTGAAGGGCCTCGACCTGCATCTCGCCCGACTCGACCGCTCGACCCGCGAGCTCTTCGACCGGGAGCTGGACGGCAAGCGGGTCCGCACCCTGATCGGCGGCGCCCTGGAGACCTCCGGGCAGCGGAACGCCTCGGTACGGGTGTACGTCTACCCGGACGTCCGCATCGTGGTGACCGTCGACGCACCCGCCCCGGACGGCCTCGGCGCCCCGCAGCGCCTGACGACCGCCGAGTACTGGCGACCCGCGCCGCACATCAAGCACCTCGGCGGCTTCGGCCAGAGCTACCACCGCGAGGCGGCCCAGCGCGCCGGCTACGACGAGGCCGCACTGGTCTCCCCGTACGGCGAGATCGCCGAGGGAGCCGTCACCAACATCGCCTTCTGGGACGGAAGTTCCCTGGTCTGGCCGTCGGCGCCCTGCCTCGAAGGCATCACCATGGCCCTCCTGGAGCCCCGCCTGCCCTCGGCCCGGCGCCCGGTCACCCTGGCCGACCTCTCCGGCTACCGGGCCGCGCTCGTCACCAACTCCCGCTCCATCGCGGCCGTGACGGCGATCGACGAGGTGACGTTCGCGGTGGACGAGGGGCTGATGGAGCGGGTGCACTCGGCGTACGACTCGGTGGAGTGGGACGAGTTGTAGAACGGCTCGGAGTCGACAGGGGATCGGCGCGGGGGGAGTCATCGGCAGGTCGCGAAGTACGTCGTCCCGCCGCGCGGTGGGACGACGTGCCCACCCCGACATCACGTGACGCTCCGGGCGGCGGCCGCACGGGGCCGGGCGGCCCTGATCGAGCAGGACGCCCAGGAGGCGGCCGAGGAGGTCCTGGCGGTGATCGGCCAGGAGGAGGAGGCCGAGGAGAGCAGGGTGCTCCACCGGGCGAATGGGCACTTGCGGCGACCACCGGGCTGACGGGGGCCTGACGGGGTCTGACAAGAATCAGGGGCCTGGGGGGGGGCTGACGAGGGTCCGGTGGGCGCCTGCCGGGCGGCACCTGGTCACCCGTTCGGCACGGAGCGTCAGCTGACACAACGAAACGCGCTCTGACCTGCGCAAACATGGGAAATCCAGGCGACACACCGTATCGGACGGCCCAATCCTGATGCCTCATCAGGAGGCGCGGCGCGCGCGGCGGCTCTTATCTCGGTCACAGAAGGCCGTTCCGGGAAGTCCCTCCCGGGAGGACCGCCCCGCTCGACCGCTCGCGCGCCCCGGAGGCCCCCCATGCGCACCATTGTCCGCCTGTTCACCGGTACCGCGCTGACGGTCGCCGCGATCGGAGCCCTCGCCGTCCCCTCGGCATTCGCCGGCGACTCCGAGTGGCTCGAGATCTTCCCCTCCGATGCCGAACCCGGCGCCACCGTCACCGTGAACACGCTCGCCTGCGGCAAGCACGGCCGCGGCGTCGGGGACGCGAACTCGCTCGGCGCGGGCGAGTTCCAGCTGAGCCCGAGCACGCACAAGGAGGTCGTGGTCGGCCAGTTCCACGTACCGGAGCACGCCAAGGCCGGCACGTACGGCATCAGCGTGGCCTGCGACAACGGCAAGACGGCCCGGGGCGACCTGACCGTCAAGCACCGCCGTCCCAGCGGCCACGTCCAGACCGGTGTCGGGGGCAGCGTCGGCCCCGACACCGCCCAGGTCACGGCAGGCGCGGCGGTGCTGGCCGCAGCTGCCGTGGGCGGGGTCTGGCTCCTGCGCCGCCGGGCGAGCGGCGCGCAGGGCCACTGAGACCATCCGCCTGTCCTGCCCCCGCCGGAGCGCCCGATCACGGCCCGGCGGGGGCAGGGCCACACCCCAGGGAGCCCAGGTGGGCAACAGGAGCAAGGGCTGGGGCATAGCCGCGGCCGCCTGCGTCGGGCTCTGGCTCGTCCAGAACGGCTCTGAGCAGATCACCCCGCCCGTGCCGTCGGCCGCGCAGGCCTTCGCCGCCGGGCCCAGCGTGCACACCGACGCCGCCGCCGACCCGCTGCCGCCCTCGGCACCGGTCCGGCTGCGCATCCCCGAGACCGATGTGGACACCCCGATGATGCGGCTCGGCCTGGCCCCGAACGGTTCGCTCGACGTGCCGCCGGCCGAGAACCGGAACATGGCCGGCTGGTACGAGAACGGCACCGCGCCCGGCGCCAAGGGCACGGCGATCGTCGCGGGCCATGTCGACAACGCCGAAGGACCCGCCGTCTTCTACACGCTCGGCGCCCTGAAGAAGGGCCACCGGATCGAGGTGGACCGGCAGGACGGACGCACCGCGGTGTTCACGGTCGACGCGGTCGAGGTCTACGGGAACAAGGACTTCCCGGACCGGAAGGTGTACGACGAGGCGAACCGCGCGGAGATCCGGGTGATCACCTGCGGCGGCGGCTTCTCGAAGAAGAACGGCTACCAGGGGAACGTGGTCGCCTTCGGCCACCTCATCGGGGTGCGGTAGCCGACCCGGTGAACGTCAGGCCCACTGGTCGAAGGCGAGCTTCGCGACCAGCGAGAGCACCACCACGAGCAGCACCCCGCGCACGAACTCGGCGCCCTTGCTGAGCGCCATCCGCGCCCCGACCGTCCCGCCGATCAGGTTGAAGACCGCCATGACGGCGGCGAGCTGCCAGTACACGCTGCCCTGGTACGCGAACATCGCGAGCGCGCCCGCGTTGGTGCAGACGTTGACGATCTTCGCGGTCGCCGAGGCGGTCACCAGGTCGAGATGGAGCACGGCGGTCAGCGCGAGCACCAGGAAGGTGCCGGTGCCGGGGCCGAACAGGCCGTCGTAGAAGCCGATCCCGCCGCCGACCACGACGATCGCGGTGACGACACGGGCCCGGGTCAGCGGCGCCCGCTCCTCCCCCTCGGCCTTCGCGCCGAACGACGGCCGCAGCATCACGAAGGCCGCCACCGCGAGCAGTACGACCATGATCACCGGGCGCAGCACGTCGCTGCTGATGCCCGCCGCGAAGAAGGCGCCGGCCATGGAGCCCGCGAGGGCGGCGAGCCCGATGCGGACCGCCGTCCCGACCCGCACGGGTGCCTTGCGGGCATAGGTGATCGCGGCTCCGGTGGTGCCCACGATCGCGACGGCCTTGTTGGTGCCGAGGATGTGCGCGGCCTGGACGTTCGGCAGCCCGAGCAGCAGGGCGGGCAGCAGGAGCAGCCCGCCGCCGCCGACCACCGCGTCGATCCAGCCCGCCACGAGCGCGGCGAGGCACAGCAGGACAAGGGTGGTCAGTGAGATCTCGGGCATGCCCGTGAGACTAGGGAGCCGATCGTTGCCCCGTCCATCAATCTCTGGAGAGTTGAGCTACGTCTGAGCTTGCGGCGCCCGGACCGCGGTCGGGGGCCGGTGGCGCGGCCGGGGAGACCGACGCCGTGAGGAGGGTCCCGGCGAGCGCGCCGGCGCCCAGGAGGGCGGCGGCGAGCAGACGTCTGGCCTTCTCGACGGAGTGGACGCCGGGGACGCGGGGGACGCGGGGGACGGAACGGACCCGGGGAGCACCGTGTCTAGGCATGGTCGAAGTCCTCGCTGTGGATGCGGGAGGCCGGCACCCCGGCCCGGATCAGGTTGGCGGTGGCGGCGCGTGCCATGGCGGGCGGCCCGCAGAGGTAGACGTCGTGGGCGGTGAGGTCCGGCACCAGATGGCGCAGGGCACGTGGCGCGAGGGGGTCGAACGCGTCGTCGGAGCGGCCCAGGAGGAAGTGGAGGGCGGCCTGCCGTTCGCGGGCGATGGCCTCCAGCTCCTCGCGCAGGACGACCCCGGCGGCGTCGGAGGCCCGGTAGAGGAGGGTCACGTCGCCGGGCCCGCCGGGCAGCGTCTCGAACAGGGCGCGCAGCGGCGTGATGCCGACGCCTCCGGCGAGCAGCAGCACCTTGCGGCGCGTACGGCGGTGGGCGGTGAGCGCCCCGAAGGGGCCCGAGGCGAGGACCCGGACGCCGGGACGGAGCCGGCGGATGCGGCGGGTGTGGTCGCCGAGCGCCTTGACGGTGATCCGCAGGGTGTCGTCACGGACGGGCGCGGAGAGGGAGAAGGGCAGGGCGGTCGCCCAGAGCCCCCGCCGCAGGAAGCGCCAGCGGAAGAACTGGCCGGGTTCGGCGCACAGCCGGGCCACTCCCCTGCCCCGGACGAGCACCGAGACGACGCCCGGGCCCTCGTCGCGGACCTCGACGACCCGCAGCTCGTGACGGAGGGCGGCACGGACGGGGACGACGAGCCGGTACCAGAGGAGGAGGACCGCGACGGTCCCGTGGGCCATCGACCAGAGCCAGCGGACGAGGAGGCTGTCGGCGATGTCGGGTCCGGCGAGCTGGTGGACGAAGCCGAGGGCGGCGGCGAGCAGCCCGCCGAGGTGGACGGCCCGCCAGACCTCGTGCCGGACCCGGCGCCGCACGGCCCGGGCGGAGGTGACACCGACGGCGACGAAGAGGACGGTGCCGGCGGTGGCGGCGGCGATCGCCCCGTACCCCAGGAGGCCCCCGGTGGCGGTGACGAGGTCGGTACGGGTGTGCACGGCGTAACCGCAGAGCGCGAGGAGCGCGTGCGCGCCGATCAGGCCGAGGACGTACCGGCCGCCGAGGGCGTGCCAGCGGGCGAGCCGGTCGGCGCCGACACCGTGCTCGACGGCCGGGACGCGGGCCATGAGCAGCAGCAGGACGAGGACGCCGTACCCGGCGAGCAGACCGGTGAGGTGCGCGCCGGACGCGAAGAAGGCGTCGAGGCGGGCGGAGGGCCGGGCCTGGACGCCCCAGAGCAGGGCGACGGCCCCGGCGCCGCCGAGGATCGCGGCCCGCAGGCGCTCGGGGGCGAGCCGCAGCGCGGGCAGGGGCGGGGCGGGTGCCGGCGGCGCGGGGGCCGGTTCGGCACGCAGGGGGTGGAGGGGTACGTAGAGAGGATGGCTGGCCTCGGTGGTCACATCCGGCACAGTAGGTCCGCCCGTATACGGGAATCCGCAGCTCAGCTCCCTCCCCCCGATCCTTAAGCCTGGCTTGAGCCGAGCCTGACCACGGGTTAATCCTGACGGCCGCCCCGCCCGGCCTCACAGCGGACGGAGCCCGGGACGGAGATCAGCGTTCCGTACGGGAAACAGTCGGGATGCCGTCGGGTAACACCGGCCGCGCACGCTTCCCGGTATGAGTACACGGATCGTGGTGGTCGGGGGCGGAACGGCGGGCGCCCGGCTCGCCCAGCGCCTGCCCGTCACCCTCCTCGGCGAGGAGCCGCACGCCCCGTACAACAGGGTGCTGCTCGCCGACGTCCTCGCCGGGCGGTACGCCCCCGAGGTGATCGCCCTGCCCGGGACCCGCGAGCCGGCCCGGCTCGGGGTGCGGGCGGTGCGGATCGACCGGGCGGCACGGACGGTGGAGTGCGCGGACGGTTCCCTCGTCGGCTACGACCGCCTGGTCCTGGCCACCGGCTCCAACCCGGTGCTCCCGCCGCTGCGCGGACTGCGCGGCCCGGGTGGCGCGGGCGGCGTTGAACCGCCGGAGGGCGTCCACGCCTTCCGCACCCTCGACGACTGCCTGGCGCTGCGCGGCCGGGTACGGCCCGGGGCGCGGGCGGTGGTCATCGGCGGCGGGCTCCTCGGCGTCTCGGCGGCGCGGGCGCTGGCCGCGCTGGGCGCGGAGGTGGTGCTCACCCAGCAGGGCGAGCGACTGATGGAACGCCAACTGGACCCGACCGCATCCGACTTGCTGCGGAAGCATGTCGAGTCCCTCGGGGTCGAGGTGCACACCGAGTGCCGGGTGAGCGGCCTGCGACAGCGGGACGGCGAGGTGACGGCGGTCGAACTGGCCGACGGCTTCGTGCTCGACGCGCAGGTCGTGGTCCTGGCGTGCGGGGTCCGCCCTCGGGTGGCCCTGGCGCGGGAGGCGGGGCTCGTGGTGGCGACGGGGATCGTGGTCGACGACGAACTCCGGACGTCGGACCCGCGCATCCACGCGATCGGCGACTGCGCGGAACACGACGGCAGGGTCTACGGCCTGGCGGGCCCGGCCCTGGACCAGGCGGACGCCCTGACGGCCGTCCTGCTCGCCGAGACGTCCGCCTCGACGGCCGGCCGCCCCGTCGGAACGCAACCCGCCCCCGTAACCGACCCGCACCCCGACGGCGACGCGCTTCCGGTGCGGGTCCAGGCACAAGGAGCGGAGGCACCCGCAAGGGCGCCGTCCGTTGTGCCCACTGCCGCCGCCCCGGCGACGGACGCGCCCGCCGCCGGGTACACCGGCACCCGCGCCCTCACCCGTCTCACGCTCACCGGCGCCCACCCCCTCGACCTCGCCGCCTTCGGCGAAACCACCCCGCGACCCGGCGACGACGTCGTCCAGCTCACCGACGCCACCCGCCGCGCCTACCGCAAGGTCGTCGTCCGCGGTGACCGCCTCGTCGGTGGCGTCCTCCTCGGCGATCTGGCCGCCGTCGGCACGCTCGCCCGGGCCTGGGAGGGCGACGAGGCCCTGCCCGACGAGGCCCCCCTGCTGCACCTGCTCACCCACGACGGAGGCTCCTCATGACCACCCCCACCATCGTCCTGGTCGGCCACGGAATGGTCGGCCAGCGGTTCCTGGAGTCGCTCGCCGACCGCGGTGTCACCGAGCGGGCCAGGGTCGTCGTCCTCTGCGAGGAGCCGCGACCCGCCTACGACCGCGTCCAGTTGACCTCGTACTTCTCCGGGAAGACCCCGGACGACCTGTCGATGGTCGAGGCGGGCTTCATGGAGAGGCACGGCATCGAGCTGCACGTGGGCGACGCGGCGGAGTCGGTGGACCGGGAGGCCCGTACGGTCACCGCCCGCTCCGGGCGGGTCTTCGCGTACGACGCGCTCGTCCTCGCCACCGGCTCGTACCCCTTCGTGCCCCCCGTCCCCGGCAAGGACGCCCGCGGCTGTTTCGTCTACCGGACGATCGAGGACCTCCTCGCCATCGAGGAGTACGCGAAGACGGCGACGTCCGGCGCGGTCGTCGGCGGCGGTCTGCTCGGCCTGGAGGCGGCCGGCGCGCTCAAGGGTCTCGGACTCGACACCCACGTCGTGGAGTTCGCGCCGCGGCTGATGCCGGTGCAGGTCGACGAGGGCGGCGGCGCCGCGCTGCTGCGCACGATCGAACGGATGGGTCTGACCGTCCACACGGGGACGGGCACGCAGGAGGTCGTGACGACGGACGGCTCGGTCACGGGCATGAGGCTGTCGGACGGCTCCGAACTGGCCACGGACATGGTCGTGTTCTCGGCCGGTGTACGGCCCCGGGACCAGCTGGCCCGCGACTGCGGCCTGACCGTCGGGGAGCGCGGCGGCATCGCGGTCGACGAGCAGTGCCGTACGTCCGACCCGGCGGTCTTCGCGATCGGCGAGTGCGCGCTCGCCTCGGACGGCCGGGTGTACGGCCTGGTGGCGCCGGGCTACGAGATGGCGCAGTCGGTGGCGGCGACGCTGGCGGAGGAGGCGGGCGACGGCTTCACCGGCGCCGACATGTCGACGAAGCTGAAGCTGCTCGGCGTGGACGTCGCGTCCTTCGGCGACGCGCACGGCACGGCCGAGGGCTGCCTCGACGTGGTGTACTCCGACTCCCGCTCGGGGGTCTACAAGAAGCTGGTCGTGAGCGGGGACGGCGTCCTCCTCGGCGGCGTCCTGGTCGGCGACGCCGAGCAGTACGGCCTGCTCCGCCCGCTCACCGGCACCGTGCCGCCGGTCTCCCCCGAGCAGCTGGTCCTTCCGGCGGGCGCGGGCGCGCCGGTGGCGCTGGGGCCCTCGGCGCTGCCGGACGACGCGGTGATCTGCTCCTGCCACAACGTGACGAAGCACGCGATCGGCGCGTGCTCCTCGCTCGCCGAGGTGAAGAAGTGCACCAAGGCCGGTACGGGCTGCGGCAGTTGCGTGAAGGTGATCGAGAAGCTGCTGCCGGCGCCCACCGACAGGGGGCTCTGCCGCTGCTTCTCGTACAGCCGGAGCGAGCTGTACGAGGTCGCCCGCGCCCTGCGGGTGACCTCGTTCGCCGCGCTGCTCGACTCGCACGGGCGGGAGGAGGCGCGCGGCGGGGAGGGCTGCGAGGTGTGCAAGCCGACCGTCGGATCGATCCTCGCCTCGCTCAACAACGGCTACATCCTGGACGGCGAGCAGGCCTCCCTCCAGGACACCAACGACCACTTCCTCGCCAACATGCAGCGCAACGGCTCGTATTCGGTCGTGCCGCGCATTCCCGGCGGTGAGATCACCCCGGACAAGCTGATCGTGATCGGCGAGGTGGCCCGCGACTTCGGCCTCTACACGAAGATCACCGGCGGCCAGCGGATCGACCTCTTCGGCGCCCGGGTGGACCAGCTCCCGTCGATCTGGACCCGGCTGGTGGACGCGGGCTTCGAGTCGGGGCACGCGTACGGCAAGGCGCTGCGCACGATCAAGTCCTGCGTGGGGCAGACCTGGTGCCGGTACGGCGTCCAGGACTCGGTGCGGATGGCGATCCGGCTGGAGCTGCGCTACCGGGGCCTGCGCGCCCCGCACAAGCTCAAGTCGGCGGTCTCCGGCTGCGCCCGCGAGTGCGCCGAGGCGCAGTCGAAGGACTTCGGGATCATCGCGACGGCCAACGGCTGGAACCTGTACGTGGGCGGGAACGGCGGCGCGACCCCGCGCCACGCGGACCTGCTCGCCCAGGACCTCTCCGACGCCGAACTGGTGCGCCTGATCGACCGGTTCCTGATGTTCTACATCCGGACGGCGGATCGCCTGGAGCGGACGTCGACCTGGCTGGAGCGCCTGGAGGGCGGGCTCGACCACCTCAAGGACGTGGTGGTGCACGACTCGCTCGGGCTCTGCGACGAGCTGGAGGCGCTGATGGCGGCGCACGTCGCCGACTACCAGGACGAGTGGGCGCAGACCCTGGACGACCCGGAGCGGCTGCGGCGCTTCGTCTCCTTCGTGAACGCACCGGAGGCACCGGACCCCTCGGTCCGGTTCGTTCCGGAGCGCGACCAGATCAAGCCGGACCTCACGATCCTGACGCTCGGCAGGACGAACAGCACGCTGGAAGGGGCTTCCTCCCGATGACGACCCTCACGACGCCCACGGCTCCCGCCACGACGACGCTCGAGATCTGCCCCGACCCCGGCTCCTGGGTGACGGTCTGCGAGGAGTCCCGGCTGACCCCGGGCCGGGGCGTGGCGGCGCTGCTGCCGGACGGCCGGCAGGCGGCGGTCTTCCGGGACCGCTCGGGACGGACGTACGCGATCGACAACCGCGACCCGTTCACGGGGGCGCAGGTGCTCTCCCGCGGGCTCGTCGGCTCGGCCGACGGACGGCCGTTCGTGGCCTCGCCGCTCCTGAAGCAGCGCTTCGACCTGGAGACGGGGCGGTGCCTGGACGACGACGAGGTCGCGGTGGCGGTGTATCCGGTACGGGCGAAGTAACTTGACCGATCGTTCCAGTTAGTCGTACGGTCCTCCTGTGGCCAGGACCAAGGAATTCGATCCGGACGCCGCGCTCCAGGCCGCCCTCGACCTGTTCTGGGCGCGCGGCTACGAGGCGACGACGATGTCGGACCTCGTGGAGCACCTCGGCGTTGGCCGGGCCAGCATCTACGCGACCTTCGGGAACAAGCACGCGCTGTACCTGAAGGCGATGGACCGCTACCTGGAGACCCGCGACCCGCGGATCGTCGAGGAGCTGTCCGCGCCGGGCCCGGCCCTGCCGGCCGTCCGCGCGCTCGTCCGTCGTTTCGCCGCCGAGGCGTCGGCCGACGACGAGCGGCTGAACGGCTGTTTCGTCACCAACTCGGCGGCGGAGCTCGGGCCGCACGACACGGCGGTGGCCCGCCGTGTCGAGCTCAGCTGGGAGCAGATCGAGACGCTCCTGTACGGGGCGCTCACCCGGGCCCGCGCCGGGGGCGAGCTCCCGGCCGACCGGGACCCGCGCGCCCTGGCACGCATGCTCCTGGTGCTGCTCCAGGGGATCCGGGTGGTCGGCAAGGCGTCGAGCGACCCGGCCAGGGTCCGGGACGCGGCGGAGCAGGCGCTGGGACTGCTGGACTGAGACCACCGCACCCGAAGAAAGGGCGCCCACGGGGGGCGCCCTTTCTTCGGGCCTCATTTTGGAACGTACGGTCAAGTAAAGGGGGACGGGAATGTCATCGACGACGGTGCGGGAGTCCGCCGGGGGCGCCGCCGGCGGGTGCCGCACACCCGGAAGCCACCCGCCCGGGGGCCGCACCCGCGGGGGCTTCGCGCTCCTCGCGGCCGTGCAGATGACCCTCATCTTCACGCTCGCCTCCCTCGCCGTGCCCCTCCCCCGCATCGGCACCGAGTTCCGGCTCGAACGCGCCCAGTTGATCCTGCTGAGCGCCGCGTACGGCCTGACCTTCGCCGGGCTGCTCCTCTTCGGCGGACGGCTCGCCGACCGCTTCGGCGGGCGTCGGACCCTCGCCGCGGGACTGCTGATCTTCGGCGCCGCCTCCGCCCTCGCCCCGCTCACCCCCGGGTACGAGGCACTGCTCGCCGCCCGGTTCGGGCAGGGGGTCGGCGCCGCGCTCGTCGCCCCGGCGGCGATGGCGGTGCTCCGGTCCCTGTTCCCCGCACCCGCCGCGTACGGCAGGGCGATGGCCACCTGGGGCGGCCTCTCCGTGCTGGGCGCGACCGCCGGGAACCTGCTCTCGGGGGTGATCGCGGCGGCCACCTCCTGGCGCGGCACGTTCGCGGTCCCGGTGGCGGTGGCCGTCGTGGCCCTGCTCCTGGCGCCGCGCGTCCTGCCGGGGACCGCGCCGGAAGGCGGCCACGTACCGAAGAGCCGGTCCCTCGACCTCCCCGGCGCCCTGCTCGCCACCGCCGGGATCACCCTCGCCAGCCTCGGGCTCGTCCTCACCGACGCCCACGCGTGGGGCTCCGCCCCGGTCCTCGCCCCCCTCCTGGCCGGTCTCGTCCTGCTGGCCGCCTTCGGCGCGGTCGAACGGCGCACCGCCGACCCGCTGCTGCCCCCGGACTTCCTGCGCGACGGCCGCCGGATCCTGGGCCTGGCGGCGATCGGCCTCACGGCGACCGGCATGGCCACCGTCTTCATCCTGCTGTCCCTCTCCTTCCAGCAGCAGCGCGGCTGGAACGAACTGCGGGCCTCCGCCGCCTTCGTACCCTTCGCGGTGGCCCTGCTGGGCTCGGGGCGGCTGGCGGGCCCGCTGATCGGGCGGTACGGCCCCGGGCGCGTGACGGCGACCGGGCTCGGAACGGCGGCGGCCGGACTCGGACTGCTCGCCGCGACCGGTTTCGACACCTCGGTGCCGTACGCCTACGGGCTGCTCCCCGGCCTGCTCCTGCTGCCGGCCGGCGGCGCCCTGTCCTTCTCCGCCGCCGCCGTCCTGACCACCGAGGGCGTCCCGGCGCACCGGGCGGGCCTCGCCGGCGGCGTCCTGAACACGGCGATGGAACTCGGCCCGACCGTGGTCTTCGCCGCCCTGCTCACCCTCGGCGGGGACGCGGTGTCCCTGGCGGCCGCCGCCGCCCTCTTCACCGCGCTCGCCGTCCTCACGATCCGCGTCAAGTAGCACGCACTCACACGGGAGTCGACTCATATGAACGCACGCTTCACCGACCGCGTCGTCCTCGTCACCGGGGCCGGTTCCGGTCTCGGCCGGGCCATCGCGCTCGCCTTCGCCGCCGAGGGCGCGAAGGTCGTCGTCGCCGGCCGCACCGCCGAGCCCCTGGCGGGGACGGTCGGTCTGATCGAGGCCGCCGGCGGCACCGCCGCCGCCGTCACGGCCGATGTGGCCGACGCCGGGTCCGTACGGGAGCTGGTCCGGCGTACGGTCGAGGTCTACGGCGGTCTCGACGTGGCCGTGAACAACGCGGGGGTCTTCCGGGGCGGCCACAGCGCCGCCGACTTCCCCCTCGACGACTGGCAGACGCTGCTCGACATCAACGTCACCGGGGTGCTGCACGCCCTGCAGGCCGAGGTGGCGCACATGCGGGCGCACGGGGGCGGGGCGATCGTGAACATCGCGTCGAACCTGGGCCCGCACGTCCGGATCCCCGGGGTCTTCGGCTACCAGGTCTCGAAGGCCGCCGTGTCGGCGCTGACCAGGGCCGCGGCCCTGGACCACATCGCCGACGGGGTCCGGATCAACGCGGTCAGCCCCGGCGCCTCGGAGTCCGCGATGTCGCTGCGGCCCGGCGAGACGGAGGCCGATCGGGAGGTGCGGATGAAGCAGGAGTCCCCGCTGGGCCGGATCTCCTCCGCCGCGGAGGTCGCGGCGGCCGTGCTGTACCTCGCGTCGGACGCGGCCGGCTCCGCCGTCGGCACGGACCTGGTGATCGACGGCGGCGTCTCCGCCTGACGCGCGCGGGGCTCAGCCCTGGGCGGCCGCCGGGTCCATCCAGAAGACCTCCCAGTGGTGGCCGTCCAGGTCCGTGAAGGAGCGGCCGTACATGAAGCCCATGTCCATCGGCTCCTTCGCGGGGGTGCCGCCGGCGGCGAGGGCGGCGTCGGCGAGCTCGTCGCACTTCGCACGGCTCTCGGCGCTCAGGGTGACCAGCACCTCGGTGGCCTTGGTGGCGTCGGAGATCTCCTTGCCGGGGGCCATGAAGGACCTGAACTTCTCCTCTTCGAGGAGCATCGCGAAGATCGTGTCGCTGAAGACCACACAGGCGGTCGTCTCGTCGCTGAACTGCGGGTTGTGGGAGAAGCCGAGCTTCTCGAAGAAGGCCCTGCTGGCGTCGACACTCTTGACGGGCAGGTTCACGAAGATCATCTGCGGGGCCATGATGCGCTCTCTCTTCCCTTGCGGTCGCTCCGGTCGAGCCGGTCGATCCGGTCGCTCCGGTCGCTCCGGCGCTTTCAAGAGGTAGGACGGGCGTCCCGCCCGTAACTCATCGCTCTCCCGAGGATTCTTTTTCGCTCAGGCGGCGGAGCGCAGCTCAAGGGCCGCCAACGGTACGAATCCGCCGCCCGTGCCCGCCGTCCCGGCCCCGGGTCCGGCGAGCCGCCGCAGCATCGCGAGGGCGATCCGCTCGCCCTGCACCTTGGCCCGCTCGGCCAGCGGCCCGGTGTGGAGTCCGTCGACGGTGGCCTGCCAGAGCTGCACCCAGCGCCCGAAGTGGGCGGCGGTGAGGGGCCGGGCGGAGTGGAGCGCGGCGTGCGGCGCGAAGGCGTCCCGCCCGTAGCCGGCGGTACGGAAGAGGGCGCGCTCCCAGAAGTCGGTGATGCGCGGCAGATGGACCTCGAGGTCGGTCCCGGCGACCTCGGTGAAGAACGGCCCGATGAGCGGATCGGCGAAGGCGGCTCGGTAGAAGCGGCGCAGCACGACGTCGAGGTCGGCTCGGCCGCTGATGTCCCGGGTGGCGCACATGCCCCCAGTGTCCCCCCTGCGCGGGACCCCCCGTAGAGCCGAACGTCCCGTCCCCCCGCGCACTCCACCCGGCGGGGCCCCGCCGGGTACCCGCCTCTTCCTCTTCACCGCTTGTTGATGCACAGTCAATTCCGTACTCCTAGTTTCCGGAAGCGCGCGACCCCGTCGCCGACCGGACTGACGGGGCGGTTCACCACCCTTCTCAGGAGTGAGACGTGGAGCGACGCAGTTTTCTGCGCGGAGCGGTCATCGGTACGTCGGCGGCGGCCTTCGGTGGCACCCTGATGCACGGCGCCGCCTACGCGGCCCCCGCGCAGCCCGGCGCCGGCCCCTACGGCGCCCTCGGCGCGGCGGACGCCAACGGCATCCTGCTGCCCGCCGGCTTCACCAGCCGGGTCATCGCGCGGTCGGGCCAGACCGTGCCCGGCACCTCGTACACCTGGCACAGCGCCCCGGACGGCGGCGCCTGCTTCGCCGACGGCACCGGCTGGATCTACGTGTCCAACTCGGAGATCAACCCGAGCGGCGGCGCGAGCGCGGTGCGGTTCGGCTCGACCGGCGCCGTCACCGGCGCGTACCGCATCCTGTCCAACACCCGTCAGAACTGCGCGGGCGGCAAGACCCCGTGGAACACCTGGCTCTCCTGCGAGGAGGTCAGCCTCGGGTACGTCTACGAGACCGACCCGTACGGGGTGAACGCCTCCGTCCGCCGCGCCGCCATGGGCCGGTTCAAGCACGAGGCCGCCGCGGCCGACCCGGTCCGCAAGGTCGTCTACCTGACCGAGGACGAGACGAGCGGCTGCTTCTACCGCTTCATCCCCACCACCTGGGGCAACCTGTCCGCCGGCACCCTCCAGGTGCTGGTCGCGGGCACCGCCACCTCCGGCTCCTTCACCTGGCAGAACGTGCCGGACCCGGACGGCTCCCCGACCGTGACCCGCAGCCAGGTCTCGGGTTCGAAGAAGTTCAACGGCGGCGAGGGCTGCCACTACGCCAACGACACCGTCTGGTTCACCACCAAGGGCGACAACCGCCTCTGGCAGCTCAACCTCACCACCAACACCTACGAGCTGGCGTACGACGACTCGCTCGTGCCCAGCGGCGCCGCCCCGCTCACCGGGGTCGACAACGTCACGGGCTCCTCCTCCGGCGACCTGTTCATCGCCGAGGACGGCGGCAACATGGAGATCTGCGTCATCACCCCGGACGACGTCGTCGCCCCGTTCCTGCGGATCAACGGCCAGTCCTCCTCGGAGATCACCGGCCCCGCCTTCTCCCCCGACGGCAAGCGGCTGTACTTCTCCAGCCAGCGCGGCACGAGCGGCAGCTCCTCCGCCGGCATCACGTACGAGGTGACGGGCCCGTTCCGCGCCTGACACCGGCCTCGGGCCCCCCGAGGTGACGTGGGGGCCCGTCCCGCGCGCGGCACCCGCCCCGGTCCCTACGAGGTGACGCCGGACCCGTTCCGCGCGTAGCACCGCAGATCCACCGTCCGTTGGGGGGCGCCGCGCCGGGGGGGGCCCCACCGCGGCAGGGGGTGGAGGGCCGGTCTCTTATAAACAAAAGACGCTGCCCACGACTCTAGCAGAGAATATATCGGAGGTCGC
>NZ_JBHTSA010000154.1:0-17093 GCF_042795405.1 Streptomyces sp. NPDC056480
CGCGCCCCCCCCGCCCCGCGCCCCCCGCGGGCGGTCGGGGGCGCTCCCGCCGGCGTGGTGGCGGCGCGCGGGGTCCAGGTGGGGGGCGCCGGGGGGGGTGCGGCGGCGGGCCCCCACCCCCCGGCCGCCGGGCACCCGACCCGTGAAGGGTGCGTGAGCGCACCGGCCGGAGCAGCGGAAGGGCGGGAGCGGGATGACGGAGCGAAGCGGGCGCGCGTGGGGCGAGGACACCGACGGAGACGGTCGCGGCGAGAACTCTCACGGTCAGGTCCAGGGTGAGGGTCATGGTGAAGGTGAGGGTCAGGGGCCGGAGGCAAGCCGGCGCCCGGCCCCGGCCGGAGCCCCGGGCGAGGGTCGGCGGGCCGGACCGCCCCAGGACGGGGGCCGGGTGCTGGTCGGGGCCGACGGCTCCGAGTCCGCGCTGCGGGCCGTGGAGGCCGCCGCCCGCGAGGCCCGGCTGCGCGGGACCGGTCTGAGCGTCGTCCACGCCTTCGTCTGGCCGCTGCTCAAGGTGCCCCTCGGCCCTTCGCCGTACGGCCCGCCCACCGGAGGCCTCCGGCAGCAGGCCCGGGACATCCTCGACACGGCCGTGGCCCGAGCCCGCGCGACCGCCCCGGACCTCGACGTCGCCGGGGAGATCGTGGCCGGCGAGCCGCTCACCGTCCTCGCCGCCCGCTCGCGATCGGCCGCGCTCGTGGTCGTCGGCAGCCGGGGCGCGGGCGCCTTCACCGGACTGCTGCTCGGTTCGGTCGCCGTCCATCTCGCGGCGCACGCCGCCTGTCCCGTCCTCGTCGTACGCGGCCGCGAGGGGGCGAGCGGGCCCGTTCTGCTGGCGGTCGACGGCTCGGCGGACTCCGACGCCGCCGTCGACTTCGCCTTCGCGGAGGCGGCCGCCCGCGGCGTGGAGCTGCGCGCCGTGCACGCCTGGACGCCGGCGACGGGACCGGCCGATCTCACGCCGCTCTTCCACGGCACGGAGGAGATCCGGGGAGAGGAGCGGCGGGTTCTCGACCGGGCGCTCGCGGCCGCGGCCGCCAACCGCCCGGAGCTGCCCGTCGGGCATCGGCTCGTCCGGGGCAGGCCCAGGTCCGTCCTGCTCGCGGAGAGCGCGGACGCGCAACTCCTGGTGATGGGGGCGCGGGGCCGTGGCGGATTCGCCGGCCTCCTCCTCGGCTCGGTCAGCCAGGCACTGCTCCACCACGCGTGGAGTGCCGGGTCGCGGTGGCGCGGGGGGAGACCGCGGATTGGCCCGACTGGCACCGTCGTAGGCGACGCCGTGTCCGGTCGATAACCTGAATGGAGATACTCCGAACCCGAGGCGCACATTGTTGAGAACATCGAGCGTGAAGCTGTAGGCGTCGGATAAATTACCATATCCCATGCGCTGTGCTCGCTTTGTGTCAGTTCGTGTGCGACTCGTAGTGGTCGACCCCATCGGCAGCATCTTCCACGCCGTAGATTCGAATGAACTCCGCCAGTTTGGGGTGGGCGGGGCTTAGTAACTCGGCTGCTGCGACAATTTCGCCTGCCGTTGCTATGGAAAGCAACAGGGACTGGATCTCACGTACCACCTGACGTATCTCGAGCACAGTGTTCTGGCTACCAGGGTTCAATACGGAGGTTCCCTCGTACTTTCTAACTCTGGCAATCTGGATTGTGGCTTCGGTGGCGCTGATCCCGCCGTCGGCCAGCTGCTGGGCTAGCTCCTGCAGGGCCTGGATGCGCTGGATGACGACGGGACTCCCGATCTTGGTGCGGCGGCCACTCATCAGCTGGGAGAGCATCGCTTCCGAGATTCCGAGTGTGGCCGCCAGTCTGGCCTGGCGTTTGAGGCCGAGATCGTCGATCAGCCGGCGGAATAGCGATCCCAGCGATTCCCCGTACCAGCTGCATTGAAACTCTTTGGCTCGGGACGCGGCGATATTTTGCGCTTTAGATATGCCCTTCTTGTGCGGAGTATGATCGTTCATCGAAGTCATCCATTTCGCGGGTCAGGCGCGACGGGGAGATTTGTCGTGCAGGCTTAGAACCGATACTCCGGAGATTGCTGGGAACTGCTTGCCCGAGATCGCCTAGTCGTGGAGAGGTTGGATCACTGGCCTTCCCGAAGCCGCGGCACGTGGTGCAGAACTGATCCCTAATGCTCCCCGGGAGGGCTAGGCGTGTTCATGAGTAGCGCGTACTTACGTGGCGATTGGAAGTAGCATGCTGCTGAGGAGGAAGTTGCCCGTGCATGCATGCGCGGAGGCTGGGCGGCGGTGTGCCGACGTCCGGGACCGTCGCGGTGGCCATCGTTGTGGGCCTTGGCTTTGGGTGAGGCCTGGAGGGCAGAGCGGGTCCGAGGTGCGCCTACCTATACATCAGGCGGCTTGCGAACAGAGTAAAGAGAGACCGTCGTCCCCGGGCCACCCTCCGTCGGTGATTGTGGATGATGTACGGCGCTAAGGCGCCGCCCCGGTATCGCGGACGGTCTGCAGTCAGGGGCTGTCGGTGACGACAGCTGGGCATGTATCAAGACTTCAGGTGACGTGGTGTCTGAAGTTCGCGTCGGTTCTTGGGTTCCTGTGCGGTGCCTTGGGCCCGCTAGGTATGCTCGCTGCATGCAGCTGCGGTACAGCTTCCGCGTTTACCCGAGTGACCCTCAGCGTTCGGCTTTGGCCAGGGCGTTGGGGTGTGCTCGGGTGGTCTTCAATGACGCGCTGCGCGTCCGTGAGGACGCTCGGGCTGCCGGGCTGGGCTTCATCTCAGCCGCCGAGTTGTCGAAGCGGCTCACGGCTGTGAAGAAGACGCCGGAGCGGGCGTGGCTGGGTGAGGTTTCTTCCGTCGTTCTCCAGCAATCGCTTCGGGACTTGGACACCGCCTATCGGAACTTTTTCGACAGCCTTAAAGGCAAGCGCCCTAAGGTGGGTGCGCCTCGTTTCAAGTCGCGCAGGGACAACCGACAGGCTGTGCGGTTCACCGCGAATGCCGGATGGAAGATCACGGCCGGTGGGAAACTGCGACTGCCGAAGATCGGCGATGTGCGGGTGAAATGGTCCCGCACGTTGCCGTCCACACCGTCCACGGTGACCGTGATCAAGGATGCGGCCGGGAGGTACTTCTGTTCGTTCGTGGTTGAGGCCGAGCCGGATGAATCGTTGGCCGAGGTGACATCCGAGGTGGGTGTCGACCTAGGGCTGGCGCACTTCGCGATCCTCTCGGACGGCACGAAGATCAGCAGCCCGCGGTTTCTGCGCCGGGCGGAGAAGAAACTCAAGCGGGAGCAGCGCTGCCTATCCCGCAAGGCTAAGGGCTCCAACAACCGGACCAAGGCCCGTGTCAAGGTCGCTCGTGCTCATCTCAGGTGGCTGACGCGCGGCGGGAGTTCCATCACCAGCTCTCCACCAAGCTGATTCGCGATAACCAAACGGTCGCGGTGGAAGACCTGGCGGTGAGCGGACTCGCCCGTACGCGTATGGCTAAATCGGTTCACGATGCCGGATGGTCGGCGTTCGTGGCGATGCTGGAGTACAAGGCCGCCCGTTACGGGCGCACCTTTGTACGCATCGGCCGGTTCGAACCGACGTCTCAAGTGTGCTCGCAGTGCGGTTTCAAGGACGGCGCAAAGCCCCTGAACGTCCGTGTCTGGGAGTGCGGGGCGTGCGGGGCGGTCCTAGACCGGGATATCAACGCGGCGGTCAACGTCGCCCACGCCGCAGGGCTTGCGGTGTCAGCCTGTCGAGCGAGGGTAAGACCGGGACGTGTCCCGGCACAGCGCGAAGAAGCAGGAACCCACCCGAAGGCGAGCCGCGTACCCGGCAGCCAGGCGGGAACCTCCGCCCTTTAGGACGGAGAGGACGTCAAACCGACGAGTCCCGGCACACACACACCACAACATCAACAACACACCGCACACGCCGTGACCCTCAATGCGCTGCAGCTCTGCTGAACGCCCGCACGCCACGGTACGGGCGTCTTACCCTGAAGGGGATGGACGGGACCAGAAGCGTGAGTTCTTCCCCGAGCCCGGAGCCTCGGAGGCGGAAGGACGGAGGGCCATGTTCTTCAATGATCGCGCCGACGCTGGTCGGCAGCTGGCAGCGCTGCTTGAGCATCTCAAAGGTCATGATGTCGTCGTGCTCGGTCTGCCGCGTGGTGGGGTGCCGGTGGCGGCCGAGGTGGCGGACGCTCTCGACGCCCCGCTCGACATCTGTCTCGTGCGGAAGCTGGGGGTGCCGCAGCAGCCGGAGCTGGCGATGGGCGCGCTCGGTGAGGGCGGCGTGCGGGTGGTGAATGAGCGGGTGCTTCGCGAGGCTGGGGTCGGGGCGCGTGATCTGGCTGCGGTCGAGGAGCGCGAGCATGTCGAGCTCGATCAGCGGGCCCGCCGCTATCGGGGGAGCAGAGCTTCCGTGCCGCTGGAGGGCCGAACGGTCCTGGTCGTGGACGACGGTCTCGCCACGGGTGCCACGGCGCTGGCGGCCTGCCGGGTGGTGCGGGCCCGGGGTGCCGGCCGGATCATCCTGGCGGTGCCGGTGGCGCCCCGCGGATGGACGGCTCGGCTCGGTGGTGAGGCCGACGAGACGGTGAGCGTGCACGCGCCGGAGATCTTCTACGCGATCGGACAGTTCTACCGGGACTTCACGCAGACCCCGGACGCGGAGGTCGTCGCCTGTCTGGACCGGATCCGTGCCGCGCACGGGCCGGTCGTCCAGGACTCCGAGGTGCGGATCCCCGTCGCCGACGGCGTCACGCTCGCCGGACGGCTCGCGGTGCCCGAGGGCGCCATCGGCATCGTCCTGTTCGCCCACGGCAGCGGGAGCAGTCGGCACAGCCCCCGCAATCGCGCGGTGGCGGGGGCGCTCAACCGGGTGGGTCTCGGAACGCTGCTGTTCGACCTGCTCACCGAGGCTGAGGCGGTCGACCGGGCACACGTCTTCGACACCCCGCTGCTCGCCGACAGGCTCGCCCGGGCCACGGAGTGGCTGGCCGGGCGGCCTGAGAGCGAGGGCCTCCCGCTGGGCTACTTCGGGGCCAGCACGGGAGCGGCCGCCGCGCTGTGGGCCGCGGGCGACCTCGAGTCCTCCGTGGCCGCCGTCGTCTCACGCGGTGGCCGGCCGGACCTCGCGGCCGACCACCTGGCGCGGGTCAAGGCCCCGACGCTCCTCGTGGTCGGAGGCAGGGACGCGCTGGTCCTGGACCTCAACCGGCGGGCCGAGTCGCTGCTGCACTGCGAGAGCAGGCTGGAGGTAGTGGGGGGCGCCACGCACCTCTTCGAGGAGCGAGGCGCCCTGGAGGAGGTGGCGGAGCTCGCCACGTCCTGGTTCACCATGCATTTCCAGGGTCAGTAGGCACCGAAGACCCGGCCGATGCTGCCGTATCGGTCGGCCGCGTAGTTACAGGCGGCGGTGATATTGGCGACCGGGTCGTAGGGGTCCATGGATGTGCCGGGCACGTGATAGGCACGAAACGTGGGGTCGATGACCTGGAGGAGCCCCTTCGAAGGGGTGCCAGCGGCCGCATTGGAGTCCCAGTTGTTGATGGCACGGGGGTTGCCGGAGGACTCGCGCATGATGTTGCGATGAATGTCTGCGTAGGTACCGGGGATGCCATGGTGGGCCATGATGTCCAGCGACTCGCGGATCCAGCCGTCGAGGTTGTTCGCGTATTGGGTGGCGGCTACAGGCGCGGTCTTGACCGGAGCGGCGGCCGGGGCGGTGCTCCGGCGTTCGGAGCGGCTCGCACGTTCGGTCGTGGCGCCCTTCTTCGCCTTGGTGGGAGCCGTGGCATTCACGGAACCCGGACGAAGCGTCAGTTCAAGGCCCGGGTGAATAAGCGACGGGTTGTCACCAACGGCCCTCTTGTTGGCGCTATAAAGGACCTTCCAGCCGCCCTGAATTCCCTTCCTTTGGGCGATCAGGGAAAGCGAGTCGTCGGCGACAACCGTGTAGGTGTGCGCGGCAGCCGGAGCTGCCGGTGCCTTGGTGGCGGCCTGCGCGGCGGCCGGAGCAGCGGGGGTGGTGATGACCCTGGCGGCAATTTCCAAGGCTCCGGAAACGGGCGCGGCGCCGGCCCCGGCCGGGGCGGTCAGGGGGAGGGCGAGAGCGGCTCCGCCCGTGCCGAGCAGCGTGAGTCCACGCGAGGTGGGGCGACGGCGGGGGCGGCGGTGCTTACCGTGAGCAGGCATGACGGAATTCCTCTCCGGCGCCTTCGGGGTGAGCTGTCGGGTTCGGACTGGAGATGTCCGGCCGCGCGCACGCGGCTTCACCCCGAGCCGTTCCGGAATCCGGGCCGGCGGTTTCGTGGGTCCCCCGCTCCTGCCGTCGGGTGAAAGGGAGGTATTTCGAGCGGTGGCAGGATTCGGCGATCCGCTCGAATGGAGGTGACCGTAAGCCAGCAGGACGACGAAGGACAAGGGGATCTATGTCCGGCGGGCGATGTAGGGATCACTGAATTCCTGGAATTCAAGATCGCCGGCGCCTGCCGGGCGTCGAACTTCCTTGCCCCGCACGGCTTCCGCGGATTCTGACGGCGGGCTGGCCCCGGGAAAGTGAGTCGCATCACCCGTACCCAGTCTGAATAGCTGCGACAATCCAACTAGTCATGAAATATAGAAAAAGAGGCCTTTCGGGTATGCGGGGATTAAAGTTCATACGTCGCAAAACCGACATTCCTTGTGAAGGATGGAGTCACCCTGACCGAGGAGCCGCCCGGATGTCACCCTTTGTCTCTCTGCTCAACCCCGAGACTCTCGACCGTGAGGCCGCCGCTGTCTACGAGAGCGCCGCCTGGCAGCGGATCGTCACGGACTGGACCGAGCCGCTAGTGCCCCCGCTCGCCGTCGAACGCTGGCGCGACCTGCTCACCGTGCCGGTAGAACGGCTCGTCGCCGACACGCTCGACGCGCTGCCGCCGGCCGCTCCCGCCGAGCGCGGGCTCCCCGGCCGGATCGGAGCCATCCTGCCTGACCGGCTGTATGCCTGGCGCCGCATCGGCCGACCCGAGCTGCGCCCCTCGGTGCACCTTGGCTACGCACGCCTCGTGCTGACGGAGTGGGGCTGGCAGAACGCCCCGTACAAGCTGCGTGATGTGCGCGGGGCGCGGTGTGTCTGCGGTGCGCTCCTCGCCGCGCACCGCCTCGGCTTCGGCAGTGCGACGACGATGAACGAGGCGGCCGCCTGGATTATGGCCGAGCTCCGGTCGAGGGGGTGGCACGAGCTGATCGGGCCTTGGAACCGGGCCCCGGGACGCACGGTTGGCGAGGCGGTGGCGCTCCTCGATGCGACCGTCCACCGCGCGGCGCATGCCGGACGGTGAGAGCCTGACGGCGGGTGCGGGATCATCAGTCGGTGATGCGCGGTGTTCCGCTCTTGGTGCGCCCGGGGGCGCGACCAGGTCCCGTGCGTGTCGGCCAGGATGGCGAAGCGGTACCAGCCGTAGTTGTTGGCGACTGCGTTGAAGAGATCCTTCCGCGTGGAGCTAGGTATTTCAGCGGATCGCCAACGTCGTCGGTCTGGCCGAGCTGTTGCTCAGCTTGAGCCACAGGGCTTTCCGGCGCGGCCCTGCCTCGGTGGCCTTGCCAGCCTTGGAGGCGTGCCTGATGACTGACGGAGGAAGGGGTTGAGGCCCAGCGGCCCCAGGGTGATGGGGGAGGCGTGCCCGATTGCGGCGGCGGCCCGCAGCTCCTGGGGAGGGAGCTGCGGGATGGGGAGAGAAGGGTGAGGCCCTCCCGTTCGTCAGTGTTTGGGCCCTACGGGGCTGGTTGTGGGGCTTGGGGTTCGGAGAGCTTGTCTAGGTGAGTCAGGAGAGCACGGGCTGCTCGGGCGAGGCGTGGGCCGTGTGTAGACGTGGCGAGACCAGTCGTATGGGCCTCGCGGAGCTTGCGGCGGGCCTCCTGGAGGATGACGTGGCTCCCGGCGATGTCCGAGCTGGCGGCTGTGGGGGCGGGGGTGTGAAGGGCGGACTCCAACTCCGTGATGAGGATGGCGACATGGCCTCGCAGGAGACGCAGAGTGGTGTCGTCAGCAGCGCAGTTAGGGCTGGGGTCCAGGTATAGGGAGAGTGTGTTCTTGATGGTGTCGCGGTCCAGAGGCGGCGTTTCGGCGTGGTGGACGGGGATGGGCGGGCCTGAGACCCGGTCCATCCAGTAGCTGGGCTGGCACATGTCGACTCCTTCGCAGTCGGCCAAGCCCCGGGGTCGTTGGCGCGGTCGCCGGGGCGCCTTGTTGGCGGCAAAGCATATAGGGCACTATAGACATCAGTAGGCACCTATGTGTGTCTTTGCAGCTCAGAGGCTGCCTACGGTGCCTGTGTGAGTGATTCAGATATGCCTGTCATCGACCCAAAGGGCGCGCAGCTCGTCTACATGGTGATCGCCGACCACGTGGCCGGACAGATCGAGGCGGGAAGGCTCACCGCGGGAGGGAGGATCCCCGGAGAGCTTGAGATGGCAGCCATGTATGGAGTGGCGCGGATGACCGTGGCAAGAGCGGTGAGAGAGCTGCGTGAGCGCGGCCTCGTCCAGACAGTGCGGGGCAAGGGCACATTTGTTCTGTAGCCGACGCTATGGAATTGTCGGTCGCGGGGGTGGCACGAGCTGATCGGGCCGTGGAACCGGGCCCCGGGCCGTACGGCCGCCGAGGCGGTGGCCCTCCTCGACGCGACGATCCGCCGTGCGGCGGACGCCGGACGCTGACGGCCTGTCCGCCTGGGTGGAGACCGTGGGGCGGCGGCGAAGCGGCCGCCCCACACCTCCGGAGGGCCGGCTCAGCCGGTGATGCTCGGCGCTCCGGTCTCGATGTGCCCCGTGTACCGGCGCGACCAGGTCCCGTCGATGTCGGCCAGGATGGTGAAGTCGTACCAGCCGTTGTTGTAGGCGACCGCGTTGAAGAAGTCCTCCCGCGTGGAGTTGGCGGGGACCGTGTAGGTCCAGGGGCCGTCCGTGCGGTACGCGTTCGAGCGGATCGTGAACGTCACCGGTCGGGCCGAGGCGTTGCTCAGCTTGAACCACAGGGCCGTCCGGCCCGTCCCCGCCTCGGTCGCGAACCGGGAGGTCACCTCGACGGCCTTGCCGGCCTTGGAGGCGTCCCCGATGAACCGGCGCAGGAAGCGGTTGGGGCCCATCATCGAGATGTCGTACTTGCCGGACCCCGACCCGAGGCCGATGTTGAAGTAGTCGGAGGCCGTGCCGCCCGGGTCGACGGTGTACTGCCAGGCGGCCGTGTCGCGGTGCTGGTGCGGGTGGATCGAGAAGTGGGCCGCCCGCTTGGCCTCGGTGCCCTGGTTCGTCATCGAGAACCAGGCGAGGATCTTGCCCGCGGCTCCGAACTCGAAGCGGTCGAGGTTGCCGTTCACCTGGTACGGCAGGGCGCGGGCCGGGCGGGTGCCGGACTCCTGCGCGGGCTGCGCGTTGTTCTGGGGTGCCGGGTTGGGCAGTGGACCGCAGGTCGCCTGGCCGATGACCTTCGCCGTGGAGGGGAGGCCGGCCGGAACGCCGTACACCGGGTGGGCGAAGTCGAAGACGCCGGTCAGATCGCCCGTCACCTTCCGTCGCCAGGCGCTGATGTTGGGGCAGGCGGCCGGGGTGCCGAGGGCCGTCGTCCACGTCTCCATGAAGCACAGCACCGAGGTGTGGTCGAAGACCTCCGAGCTCACCCAGCCACCCCGGGTCCACGGGGACATGACGATCATGGGGACCCGGAAGCCCAGGCCGATCGGTACGCCGTCGAGGTACTCGCCCGGGGTGCCCGGGGGAGCGACCGGCGGGGGCACGTGGTCGAAGAAGCCGTCGTTCTCGTCGTAGTTGAGGAACAGCACGGTCGAGTCGAACACGTCGGCGTCGGCGGCGAGCGCGCGGTAGACGAGGTCGACGAAGTGCGCGCCGTCCCCGGGCGGTGCGTAGGGGTGCTCCGAGAACGCCTCGTTGGCCACCACCCATGACACCTGGGGCAGCGTGCCCGCGACGACATCGGCGCGGATCGCCGCGGCGATGTCGTCCGGGGTCGAGCCGGTCACCTTGGGGACCGAGCCCATGCCGCGGTCGTACAGCGGGTCTCCGGGCCGGGCGTCGGTGAACTTCTTGAAGTACGCGAGGCCGTTGTCGCCGTAGTTGTCCTGGGCGTTCTGGTAGACCTTCCAGCTGACCCCGGCCCGCTGGAGCGCCTCCGCGTACGTCTCCCAGGTGAGGCCCGACTCCTCGCCGCCGTCCTTGCTGGAGCCGTCGATCTTCCCGCTCCACAGGAACGTGCGGTTGGGGCCGGTGGCGCTCAGCGCCGAGCAGAAGTACGCGTCGCAGATCGTGTAGTGGTCGGCGAGCGCGTGGTGGAAGGGGATGTCCTCGCGGTCGAGGTGGCCGAGCGTCCGGGTGTTGCCCACGCCGGTGACCCAGTTGTCGAGGCGGCCCTTGTTCCATGCGGCGTGCTGCGAGGTCCAGCTGTGCGGCAGGTCGCCGTTGCACTGGGCGAGGGTCTCGCCGTCGACACCGCCGGCGGGCGGGGTGTCGCTGAGCTTCCAGGGGTACTGGCGGCCGCCCCAGTTGGGCTGGTTGAACACGCCCCAGCCGCCGGGGATGTTGCCGGCGGCGCGGTCGCCGAAGCCCCGTACGCCGCGCAGGGTGCCGAAGTAGTGGTCGAAGCTGCGGTTCTCCTGCATGAGGATCACCACGTGCCGGACGTCGGCGAGGGTGCCGGTGGCCGCCCTCGCGGCGGCGGAGGCCCGGGCGGCCGGCAGCGCCGCGCCCGCCACGAGCCCCGCGCCGATGCCGACGAATCCTCTGCGGCTGATGGGAATCATGCTCCGCCTCTCCTGTCACCGTGTGCCCGGGCGGCACGTCGGGAGACATGATGGGGGAGGGGAGCTTAAAGGTATACGGCCGTGCAGTAATTCTTGGGTTAACCGTGAGAGGCCAGGTGGCACCAGCGTTGAGATTGGTCCGACCTCATACCAATAAGGTGGATACCGGTACCGGTGCCGTGGCCGGAAGGCAACGCAGGACACGCCTCGTCGCAAGGCTTAGAGTCGTGAGTAAGAGGCGTTCCGCCCCGGTCCGTGACCGTGGTCCATGCGGAGCCTGGGGTACGGGAGTTCGCGCGGTCGGCCGGCCACGGCCAACGGGGAGAGCCTTGCCGTCCGGCCCTGAGTTCAGGGGTTCGATGAACCATGCCTGACGTGAGGGTCGTGTGGACAGGACTCGAGTGCCGTATCAGGCAGGAGATGGTCGACGACATCTACGGCAGTGTGGGGGTGATCGCCGGGATGACCCCCCTGCCGCCGGTGAAGTTCCCGGACAGCGGCACGCTGAGTTTCGGGCCACCCGGGCAGCGGATCTTCGCCCCCCAGCGCCTGCTGTACTCCGGTCCGGCGGTCGATCTCAACGTGTCCCTCGGGCTTGTGCAGTTCGACTCCGACGGGGACGCGGAGGCGGGGAAGCAGGCCCTCGCCCAAGCCGCCTCCGCCGCGGCGACCGCGTTCATCGCCTCCGTGACCGGCGGGGCGGGTGCCGCGCTCAAGCCCTTGATCGACTTCCTCGCCGTGGAGCTGGTCGACGCCTTGGGCGCCATCATCGGCTTCAACGACAACCCGTTCGACCCCGCGGCCATCCTCATCACGAAGGACAGGATGCTGAACGCGAACACACGGAGGCAGACCCGGCAGCGTCCCGACGATCCGCGCATCATCCAGTTCACCGACGAGATCGCCACCCAGGGGAAGGACGACGACGGAGACCTGGGCGTCTACGTTCTGTACCTGGACATCCAGCCGCTGGGCGCCCCGGGCGAGCCCCCCGTGGACGACGGCGTCGGCACTCCTGCGCTGAGCAGGGGTTCGCAGGGAGTGGCCGTGGAGAAGCTCCAGCGGCTGCTGAACGCCCATGTACCGGACCTCCAGCCCCTGGACGTCGACGGGGACTTCGGCTCCGTCACGGAGGCACGCGTCCGCGAGTACCAGCGCCGCGTCGACATCGTGGTCGACGGCGAGGTGGGCCTCCAGACCTGGGGCATGCTGACGGGCCTTGAACGAGAACAGGAGGAGGCGGCCGGTACGCCCCCGCTGCGCAGGGGCGATCGGGGCGCGGCGGTTCGCAAGCTCCAGCGGCTGCTGAACGCGCGCGTGCCGGACCTCCAGGCCCTCGCGATCGACGGGGACTTCGGTGACGTCACGGAAGCGCACGTCCGCGAGTTCCAGAGCCGCCTCGCCGTCGTCGTCGACGGCTTCGTCGGCCCTCAGACCTGGAACGCGCTGAAGCTCTGAAGTCCGGCGGAAGCGGACTGCCCGTCAGACGGTCAGGACCTTCACCCCGGCCTCGGTGAGCTGGGCGACCGCCTCCGCGTCGATGCCCGTGTCGGTCACCAGCAGATCGATCCGGTCCAGACCGCAGATCCGCGCGAAGGCCCGGCGGCCCATCTTCGAGGAGTCGGTCACCACGACGACCCGGCTGGCCCGCTCCGCGAAGAGCCGGCTGATGCTCGCCTCGTCCTCCTGGTGCGCCATCACGCCGAGCCCGGCGTCGACCCCGTCGACCCCGAGCACCACCACGTCCAGCACGACCTCGTTGAGCACTCCGACCGTCAGGGGGCCCACCAGTTCGTACGTCTGGGGGCGTGCCACGCCGCCGGTGGTGACGATCTTGATCTGCGGGCGCACGGCGAGCTCACCCGCGATGTTGAGTGCGTTGGTGACCACGGTCAGCGCGGGTCCGGAGCTCGCCGCTCCCGCCGTCCCGGCCGTCCCCGCGGTGTCGGCCCTGCCACTCGCGAACCGCAGGGCGAGGGCGCGCGCCACCTCCGTCGTGGTCGTGCCGCCGTTGAGCCCGACGACCTCGCCCGGGGCGATCAGATCGGCGGCCGCCTCCGCGATGCGCCGCTTCTCCGCGGCGTGCCGCGTCGACTTGTACCGCAGGGGCAGCTCGTACGAGACGCCGTGTGCGACCGCCCCGCCCCGTGTCCGTATCAACAGCTGCTGCTCGGCGAGCTCGTCGAGGTCCCGGCGGATCGTGGCGGCCGACACGTCCAGTGCGGTCGCAGCCTCCTCGACCTCCAGCTTCCCCGAGGCGGCGAGTAGTTCAAGGAGCGTGTTCCACCGCTCGTGCTTGGACATGGGTCCCTCCCTCGGGCTCGTGCGCGCGTCCGATTCTAGCCGTCGACGGGCGCGGGGCCTGGAAAGAGCATGCATGTTTCTGCTTGAATGGCATCGACTTCAAGCATCTTTCATCATTTCAGTGCACTCTTCTTGCAAGGAGACCGGCATGAGCACCACCCGCACCGCCGTGGAGATCGCGTCCCAGCCGACGACCTGGCGTCAGGCTGCCCGCACGCTGCCCCAGCACACCTCCGCGCTGCCCCGGCGGGGCGAGCGGGTCGCGGTGATCGGCTGCGGCACCTCGTGGTTCATGGCCCTGGCCTACGCCGAGCTGCGCGAGTCCGGCGGCCACGGGGAGACCGACGCGTTCGCCGCCTCCGAGTTCCCCTACGGGCGCAGCTACGACCGGGTCGTGGCCATCACCCGCTCCGGAACCACCAGCGAGGTGCTCGCGGTCCTGTCCCGGCTGCGCGGCACGATCCCCACGGGCGCGATCACGGCCGACCCCACGACCCCGGTCATGGACCTCGCCGACGAGGTCGCCGTCCTGGACTTCGCCGACGAGGAGTCGGTGGTCCAGACCCGCTTCGCCACCACGGCGCTCGCCCTCTTCCGTGCGCACCTGGAGGCCGAGGACGCCCTCCCCGAGGGAGTGGCCACCGTCGAGGAGGCCGCGCGGGACGCCGAACTGGCCCTCGCCTCCCCGCTGGCCGAGGACGTCCGTGCGGCGGAGCAGTTCACCTTCCTCGGCAGGGGCTGGACCTACGGTCTCGCCCTGGAGGCCGGTCTGAAGATGCGCGAGGCCGCCGGTGCGTGGACGGAGGCGTACCCCGCGATGGAGTACCGCCACGGCCCCATCAGCATCACCGGCCCCGGCCGGGTCACCTGGGGCTTCGGCGCACTGCCGGCCGGACTCGCGGACGAGGTGCGCAAGGTCGGCGGCACCCTCGCCGAGAGCGACCTGGACCCGCTCGCCGACCTGATCCGCGCCCAGCGGCTCGCGGTGGCCGTCGCCGAGGCCCAGGGCCTGAACCCGGACACCCCGCGGAACCTGACCCGCTCGGTCGTCCTCACCGACGCCCAGGCCTGAACCCCCTCCGCAGCCCTCGGCGCCACCGGTACCCCCGCCGCCGCGGCTCTCTCCCCCTGGCGGCCGCCCCGCCCCGCGACCGCCCCGCCCCGCACCCGTTCACACCCCCGGAGAAGGACCACCATGCCGTTGACGCCGACCGATGAGATCGTCCGCCGCGCCCGCGCGGCGGGCACCGGTGTGGGGGCGTTCAACGTCCTCCAGCTCGAACACGCCCAGGCCATCGTGGCCGGGGCGGAGAGCGCCGACCGCCCCGTCGTCCTGCAGATCAGCGAGAACACCGTCCGCTACCACGGCGCCCTGGAGCCGGTCGCCCTCGCGTCCCTCGCCATCGCCCGCGCCGCCAAGACCCCGGTCGCCGTCCACCTCGACCACGCCGAGAACCCCGACCTCGTGCGCGAGGCCGTCGGACTCGGCCTGGGCTCGGTCATGTTCGACGCCTCCAAGCTCCCCTACGCCGAGAACGTGGCCTCGACCCGCGAGGTCGTGGAGTACTGCCACCAGCACGGCGTCTGGGTCGAGGCCGAACTCGGCGAGGTCGGCGGCAAGGGGGGCGCCCACACCCCGGGCGTACGGACCGACCCCGACGAGGCCCGTGCCTTCGTCGAGGCCACCGGAGTCGACGCCCTCGCCGTCGCGGTCGGAAGCTCCCACCAGATGCTGACCCGCGACGCGGTCCTGGACTTCGAGCTCATCTCACGCCTGCGTGCCGCCGTGGACACACCGCTCGTCCTGCACGGCTCCTCGGGAGTGTCGGACGCGGACCTCACCGCGGCCATCGCGGCGGGCATGACCAAGGTGAACGTCTCCACCCATCTGAACAAGGCCTTCACCCAGGCCGTCCGCACCCATCTGACCGAGCACCCCGCGGCGGTGGACCCCCGGCACTACCTGACCCCGGCGCGCACGGCCGTGGCCCGTGAGGTCGCCCACCTCCTGACCGTCCTCTCACCCGCCTGAGCCGGCGGCGCCGCATGCCTCCTCGCGCCTGATCACGCCTTCTGGAGCGCCGCGAGGAGGCCGCGTACGGCAGGGAGGGACAACGAGGACTTCCGTACCGCCGCGTGGATCGAACGGACCGGCTCCGGCCCGCGGACCCTGCGGACGACCACGTTCGGATGGCGGCTCCCCAGGCCCATCAGCGGAACCAGGCTGACGCCGAGACCGGCCGCGACGAAGCCCTGCGCGGTGGCGTACTCCTCGCACTCCACCGCGATGTCCGGGGCGAACCCGGCCGCCGCGCAGGCGTCGAGGACCGCGTCCAGGCAGGGGCCGGGCCGCTCGCTGCCCACCCACGGCTCACCGGCGAGTTCGGCCAGGTCGACGGCGGTACGGCGGTCCGCGAGCGGATGACCCTTGGGCAGCACGGCGCGATAGGGGTCGTCGAGCAGATGGACCAGCCGGAGGCCGTCGCCGGCCGCGTCCGGGCCACCGCCCCGGGGCCGTACGACAAGGGTGAGGTCCGCCTCGTCGTCGGCCGGCGCGCCGTCGGCGATCCTCAGATCGACGCGCACGCCCGGGTGTTCGGTGCGGAAGCGGGCCAGGGCGGGGGCCACGAGTTCCGCGCCCGCGGTGGCGAAGTAGCGGACCGAGATCCGCCCCGTGCGGCCCGCCCGCAGATCGGCGAGAGCGGTCTCGGCCTCGGCGACCTGCCGGCCGATGACGGCGGCGTGCTCGGTGAGCAGCCGCCCGGCGGCGGTCGGTCGCACGCCCCGGCCGAACCGTTCGAGCAGGGCGATGCCCGCCTCCTTCTCCAGGACGCCGATCTGCTGACTCACGGCGGACGGGGTGTAACCGAGGTTCGCGGCGGCGGCGGTGACGGAGCCGCTGGTGACGACGGCCCGGAGCACCTGCATGCGTCTCACATCCAGCATGTAGCACAGCTTAACGCTGGATGCATGATTCATCGCTTGTCCTGTCGGATCGCTCGCGGGACGGTGAGGACATGACATCGGCGACACGCATGGGCGTACTGGCCCTGCTCTGGGGCTCGGGCTTCCTCTGGATCAAGATCTCCCTCAACGAGGGCCTCACCCCGGGGTGGATCACCCTCGTCAGGTGCGCCCTCGGCGCGGCGGTGCTCCTCGCGCTCGCGTACGGTGCGGGGCAGCGGCTGCCCCGCGACCGGGCCACCTGGGGGCGGCTCGTCGTCGCCGCCTTCTTCTGCAACGCGCTGCCGTTCCTGCTCTTCTCGGTCGGAGAGCAGACCGTGGACAGCGGAGTGGCGGGCGTGCTGAACGCCACGACCCCGCTCTGGTCCCTCCTCATCGGCCTGGCCCTGGGCACCGAACGCCCGCTGCGCGCCACCCGCCTGGCCGGGCTCGCGCTCGGCTTCGCCGGAGTGCTGCTGATCTTCGCGCCCTGGAGCCACGGCTCCGGCCTGATGAGCTGGGGCGCCCTCGCCCTCCTCGGCGCCTCCGCCGGCTATGCCGTGGCCTTCGCCTACATGGCCCGTCACCTCACGGGCCGGGGCACCGCGCCGCTGGCGCTCTCCGCCGCGCAACTCCTCACCGCCACCGGCCTGAGCACGCCCGCGCTCGCCGCCGGCGGAACGGCGACGGTGACCTGGGCGGGTGTCCTGGCGGTCGTCGTCCTCGGGGTCCTCGCCACCGGGCTCACCTTCCACCTGAACTACCGGATGATCGCGGAGGAGGGTCCGACCGCCGCCGCCACGGTCGGCTATCTGCTCCCGGTGGTGTCCGTGACCCTGGGCGCCCTGATCCTCGACGAACCGCTGACGGTGCGGGTGATGGCGGGAATGGCGGTCGTACTGGTGGGTGTGGGGCTGACGAGGTCACGGACGCGACGGCCCGGTGACGCGCCCGGAGCGACGGACGTGCCCCGGGCGGTCGCGCGCACCACCCGGACCGCCTCTTCGAGCGGCTAGGGGGTGCCCGGCCTGACCGGCAGGACACCCCCCGGGCCTGTCCGGCGGATCACGGCCCGGCCG
>NZ_JBHTSA010000155.1:0-16730 GCF_042795405.1 Streptomyces sp. NPDC056480
ACTCACCCGTGGGTGAGTAGCGGCGCCCCTGCCCGGCGGGCCGGTCCCGGCCCGCTCCCCCGACGATGCGGTCGACGACGGCCGACGCCTGCTCCGGGTGCCGCTCCAGCCATGTGCCGACGTGGTCGCGGACGGCCTCCTCGACGCGGGAGCGCACCGCCGCGCCGGCCAGGAGCGCGCGGGTGGCTCCGTGGAACTCCGGCCGGTCCAGCTTCACCGAGACGACCGCGGTGAGGCCCTCGCCGACCCGCTCGGCATCGAGATCGGCGTCCGCCGCCGTCAGGAGGCTCCGCTGCCTCGCGTACGCGGTGACCGCGGCCGCCAGTCCGGCGTGGAAGCCCTCCACGTGCGCGCCGCCTTCATGCGTACGTCGGCTGTTGGCGAAGCCCTCGACCACCACGTCCCCCGAGTCGCGCCACCGGAGTGCCACCTCCACCGTCCCCGCCGTCCGCGGGTCCTCCACCTCGAAGCCGAGGATGTCCGAGTGGACGGGCGTGCCGTCGGCGGCGCTCTCCAGGAAGGCGACGAAGTCCCGCACCCCGCCCTCGAACCGCTCGGTCACGGCCCCGCCCGGGGGGCGTTCGTCGGTCAGCGACATGCGCAGGCCCCGGTTCAGGAAGGCGAGCTCCCTCAAGCGGTCCGCGAGCACGTCGTACGAGCATTCCGTCGTCTCGAAGATGTCCGCGTCCGGCCAGAAGGCGAGAGTGGTCCCGCTCCCCGTCGCGGGCCCGGCGGGGGTGGGCGGAGCGAGTGCGACACCGCGCGCGTGCTCCTGGATCTCGCGTACTCCGCCGCGCCGCACCTCGGCGGTCAGGCGGCTCGACAGCGCGTTGACGGTGCACAGCCCGACGCCGAAGAGATCGAGCCGCACCCCACGCGCACTGCCGCGCTCCCACCCGGCGTACACCTGTGTCAGCCGGGCTTCCAGGCCGGGAGCGGCGTCTCCGGCGCTCCCGAAGGGGACTCCGGGCCCGTCGTCGGCGACCCGGACGCCGCCGTCGGAGGTGAGCGTGACGTCGACGGAGCCGGAACCACGCGTCAGGGCCCCGTGCACGGCCGGACTCAGGGCTTCGAACACCAGCTGGTGCAGACCGCGTCGCGTGGTCGATCCGACGTACATCCCGGGCCTCTTCCGGATGGCCTCGAGGCCCTCGATCACCTGGATGCGGCCGGCGTCGTACGTGTGTGCGGCGTCGCTCATGAAGTCCCCTCCGACGGTGCCTTGCAGACCTCCGCCAGCGTAGGCGGATTCCCACAGAACACCAGGTCAGATGGGTTGCGGCGAACGCCTGGGAGGGGAGGTGGGCGCCTGCCGGGAGGCAGTCGGCCCCGGGGGTGCCGACCCCCGCCGGCAGCCGTCCGCGGTACCCCTCGGGCCCGTCACGGCACATGAACGGCGGGGACCGACGGCCCCGAATCGAAAACGCCGATAATCGGGGCATGGCGAACGAGAAACTCAGCGAGGCACTCCGGCTTCTGGGCATCGGGCAGGAGGGCGCCCGGGTCTACCGGACGCTCCTGGAGTGCGGGCCCGCGCCGCTGAGTTCGATCGGCGCCGCGGCCGGGCTGGGGGACGAGGCGCTGGCGGAGGCGTACCGCGAGCTGGTCGACTGCGGTCTGGCGAGCACCGCCGAGGAGGGCTCCGACGTCGTGGCGCCGGTGCCGCCCACCGCGGGTCTGGAGATCCTCGGGCGGCGCCGGGCGGCCGAGCTCGACGCCTCCCGGATCACCGTCGGGGGCGCGTTCGAGTCGTTCCGGCGGCAGCGGCTCGCGGGGTATCACGACCCGCTGGTGGAGGTCGTGACGGGTGACGCCATCGGGCTCCGGATGCGTCAGGCGTGGACGAGCGCCCGGGAGCAGATCCGGCAGTTCGACTCGCCGCCGTACTTCCCCCTCGTCGGCGCCACGGACGACGCGCTGGCCACGCTCGCGCGCGGGGTGACCCAGCGGGTGGTGTACTCGCGGGAGTCCCTCGAGCATCCGGGGCAGTTGGAGAACTCGATCGAGCCGTGCATCGAGGCCGGCGAGCAGGCGCGGGTCCTGCCGTCGGTGCCGGTCAAGCTGGTGATCATCGACGACGCGTACGCCCTGGTCGCCCTGTCGATCAAGGAGACGGACGTGTACAACACGATGCTGGTCGTGCAGCCGTGCGGTCTGCTGTCCGCGCTCGTGGCGCTGTTCGAGCAGGCCTGGCAGAACGCGCTGCCGTTCCACGGCCGTTCGGCCCGGCCGGCGGGGCTGCTGCCCGCCGACCGGCGTCTGCTCCGGCTGCTCGCGGCCGGCGCGAGCGACGAGGTCATCGCCCGGGAGCTCGGCGTCAGCCGCCGTACGCTCTTCCGCCGCGTGCAGGTCCTGATGGCCCGGCTCGGGGCTACGAGCCGGTTCCAGATGGCGCTGCAGGCGCAGCGGTCGGGGTGGCTGTGAGCGGTCCGGGGATCGCCGTCGCCCCGGTCCGCACCTCCGCTCCCGCTCCCTCTCCCCGTCCCGCTCCCGACCCCGATCCCGTGAGCTGCTGCCACAGATAGGTGTGCACGAGCGCGCTGTTGTGGGCGGCCTGTTCGTTGTCTCCCGCGCCCGCGTGCCCGCCGCCGGTGTTCTCGTGGAAGAGGACCCGGTGGCCGAGCTCCCGCAGTCGGGCCGCCGTCTTCCGCGCGTGCCCGGGGTGGACCCGGTCGTCGCGGGTCGAGGTCATCAGGAGGACCGGCGGGTAGTCCCGGTCCGCCGCGAGCCGGTGGTACGGGGAGAGCGCGAGGAGGTGGGGGCGGTCGGCCTCGTCGTCGGGGTCGCCGTACTCGGCGATCCAGGACGCGCCCGCGAGGAGCTTGTGGAAGCGGGTCATGTCGAGGAGCGGCACCTGGGCGACGATCGCGCCGAAGAGCTCGGGGTGGCGGGTGAGCATGGCGCCCATGAGGAGCCCGCCGTTGCTGCCGCCCTTGGCGCCCAGCATGGCCGGGGTGGTGATGCCCCGCGCGACGAGGTCCTCGGCGACGGCGGCGAAGTCCTCGAAGGCCCGGGGGCGTTCGGCGCCGAGCGCGGCCTGGTGCCAGTCGGGGCCGTACTCGCCGCCGCCGCGGATGTTCGCGATGACGTAGGTGCCGCCGCGCTCCAGCCAGGCCCGGCCCGTCACCCCGCCGTAGAACGGGGTGAGGGAGACCTCGAAGCCGCCGTAGCCGTAGAGCAGGGTGGGACCCGGGCCGGGCGCGGTGGCGCGGTCGGGGCCGACGACGAAGTACGGGACGCGGGTGCCGTCCCGTGAGGTCGCGAAGTGCTGGTCGACGGTGAGGCCGGTGGGGTCGAAGTGGTGCGGGGCCTGCTTGAGGGGCTCCGAGCCCGCGCCGATCCGCCCGTGGTGGAGGGTGGAGGGCTGGAGGAATCCGGACACGTCGAGGAAGTACTCGTCGGACACGTCGGGGTCGGTGTCGACGACGCTGACGGCGGACAGGGCCGGGACGCCGACGAGCGGCTCGCGCGTCCAGCCGCCGCCGTCGGGGGCCGGGGTGAGGACCTCGATGTGGGTGCTGACGTCCCGCATCGTCTCCAGGATGAGGTGGTTGCGGGTCCAGGTGTGTCCGGCGAGGGCGGTCCGGGGATCGGGGGTGAACAGCACCTCCGGCGTGCGGTCGCCCGCCAGGAAGGCGTCGAAGCCGAAGGCGAGCAGCGAGCCCGTCGGCTGCTCCAGCCACGCGGACTTGAGGGTGACGATCAGGTACTGCCGATGGGCGTAGACGCTCGCGTCGTCGGGCACGTCGATGCGTACGCGGGTGCCGTCGGGGCGCAGGAGGTACGTCTCGCTGTGGAAGAAGTCCAGGGAGCGGCCGACGAACTCCCGCTCGAACCCGGGTGTGGTGTCCCGGTAGCCCCAGGCCGCCACGTCCGCCGGTTCGGCCTCGTAGACGAGGGTGGCGTCCTCGACGGGCGTGCCGCGGCTCCATCGGCGGACGGTGCGCGGATAGCCGGAGTCGGTGAGCGACCCCGGGCCCAGATCCGTACCGACGAAGACGCTGTCGTCGTCGATCCATCCGATGCGTGTCTTGGCCTCGGGCAGCCGGAATCCGTCGTCGACGAACTCCCTCGTGCCGAGGTCGAACTCGCGGACGACGACGGCGTCCCCACCGTCGCGCGAGAGCCGTACCAGGGCCCGGTCGTATCCCGGCCGGCGTACCCGGGCCCCGTCCCAGACCCACTTCTCGCCCTCGGAGGCGGCCAGCGCGTCGACGTCGAGGAGCACCTCCCACTCGGGGTCGTCCCGGCGGTACTGCTCCAGGGTGGTCCGCCGCCACACTCCGCGCAGGTGGTTCGCGTCCCGCCAGAAGTTGTACAGGTGCTCACCCCGCCGCACGGTGTAGGGAATCCGGTCGGAGGCGTCGAGCACCTCCCGCAGCCGCGTCTTCAGGGCGCCGAACGCGTCGCCCCCGGTCACCGCTCCCGCGGTCTCCGCGTTCCGCTCGGCCACCCAGGCCAGCGCGGCCTCTCCGGAGACGTCCTCCAGCCACAGGTACGGGTCGTCGTCGTGCAGGTTCCCCATGGGTCTACTTCCCGTCCTCGCGTCGCAGCCGTGCCGACAGATGGTGTTGCAGCGGCCGGCCCACCGCCGCCAGGTCGTGGACGAAGTCGAGGGTGTCCGCGTCCGTGAGGGTGTAGCGGCGGCGGGTGGCCTCGACGTCCTTGGCGGTGGGGGCGAGCGCGACCGTGTGGGTGGCGAGCTCGATCGTGCCGTTCTCCGCGCGGCCGACCATGATCTCGGCGATGCCGGTGGGCTGGGTGATCAGCGCCTCGACGGTGCCCTCGGGCTTGAGGCGCCACCAGCCGCTCTCCCGGGCCGCGGGTCGCAGCGGGGTGCCGTCCGCGTCGATCAGCCAGGCGCGCGCCTCGTAGTGGAGGAAGGGGCGGCCGTCGTGGCTGAAGGTGACCTCCTGCGCGTACGTGAAGTCCTCGGCGAGTGTCGGGTACCCGCCGCGGCCCGTGCCGACCCAGGTGCCGAGCAGCGCGGTCACCGGAGCGAGGAACTCGTGCGGGCCCGGTGCCGCGTCCGGCCGGAGGGCGTCGGGGTACGGAGGCTGCCGGTCGCGGTCGGTCATGGTGCGTGCTCCTGGGTCGAGGCCTGTGCCGGAGGGCAGCTTAGGGGGTCTCCTGTCGATCAGGCCGGATCGGCCGCGAGCCCGGTCCGGTCGGCACATTGATCCATCTGCCGGCCGGTGTTAACCGAGTGCGAGGGCCCCGTTCCGAGTGATAGAAGGTCCGCGTGACTGATCATCTCTGTTTCCCCACCCTGCTGCGGATGATTGACGAGCGTTCCGCCGCGTTCCGCGCCGCCGTCGCCGCGGCCCCCGGCCTCGACGCCGACGTCCCGTCCTGCCCGGGCTGGACGCTGTACGACCTGGCGAACCACCTCAGTGAGGGGGACCGCTTCTGGGCCTCCATCGTGCTGAACACCGCGCCGGGCGACGAACGGCCGAGCAAGGACGGGCTGGCGGCGCCCAGGGAGCGCGAGGCCCTCATAACCTGGCTGGCCGACTCGACGGAGCAGCTGCTCATCGCGCTGCGCGAGGCCGGCCCGGACCGGGGCTGCTGGGCCTGGTGGGAACCGCTGGCCTCGCCGCACACGGTGGCCGCCGTGGCCCGCCGCCGCGTCCCGGAATCGCTGATCCACACCTACGACGCCCAGCTGGCCTCCGGTACCCCGCAGGAGCTGCCGGCGACCGAGGCGGCCGACGCCATCGAGGAGTTCCTCGCCACCGTCTGCACCGGCACGGTCCCGTGGCCGGGCGAGCCCGCCACCATGGACTACCACGCGGCCGAGGCCGGCTCCTGGCGCCAGACGGTGGACGCCGCCGGTTCCCGCTTCACCCGCCTCACCGCGGCGGAGGCCGCCGAGAGCAAGCCCACCGCGGCCGTCCACGGCACGGCGAGCGAGATGGCCCTGCTCATGTACATGCGCATCCCGGCCGGCTCGCTGCGGATCGAGGGCGACGCCGGCCTGCTCCAGCGGCTGCAGGACTGGGGCTGAGGCCCGAGGACGGTCCGGTCCGGAACCCCTCGCCGGTGGCGACCCGGCGGAGGGCTCCCGGCGCATCCGTTCCGTTCCGCACGGCCGCGGAGCGGAGAGGTGGCCCCACAGGGGGTTCGGGCTCAGCCGCGTCGGCTCCGTACCAGCAGGTAGAGGAAGTACGGCGTGCCGATGACCGCCGTCATCAGGCCCGCGCCGAGCTGGGCCGGAGCGATCACCGTGCGGCCGACGAGGTCGGCGGTGCAGACGAGGACGGCACCGAGGAGGATCGCGACCGGCACCACGCGCGCGTGCTGACGGCCGACCAGGGCCCGGGCCGCGTGGGGTGCGACGAGGCCCACGAAGCCGATCGTGCCGGCGGCGGCGACGGCGGTGGCGGTGAGCAGGACGGAGAGGGCGAGGAAGCCGAGTCGTGCGCGGCCCAGGCCGAGGCCGAGGAGGCGCGGGGTGTCCTCGTCGAGCGAGACGAGGTCGAGTTCGGTGCGCCTGGCGAACGCGACGGCCGTGCCCACGGCGAGGACGGCGATCAGGGGAACCACGTCGGGCAGCGACCGCCCGTAGGTGGAGCCCGACAGCCAGGTGAGGGCCTTCGTCGCGTTGAACGGGTCGGTGAGGATGATCAGGAGGCTGATCAGGGCGGAGGCGGCGATGGCGACGCCGAAGCCGACGAGGACGAGCCGGTTCTGCTGGAACCCGCCCCGCGCGGCCAGTCCGAAGACGAGGACGGAGCTGACGGCGGCGCCCGCGAACGCGGCGCCGGCCATGCCCCACGAACCGGCGATGGGCACGGTCGTCACGAGGAGCACGGCACCGAGCGCGGCTCCGCCTGAGACGCCCAGGATGCCGGGTTCGGCGAGCGGGTTGCGGGTGACGGCCTGCACGAGGGTGCCGGCCAGGGCGAGCGCGGCGCCCGCGAAGAGGGCGGCCAGGACGCGGGGCACCCGGGTGTCGAGGACGAAGGTGACGGTCCGGCCGGCCTGTCCCTGGGCCCAGTTCAGTACGTCGCCGAGGAGCAGTTTGCTGTCGCCGAGGAGTACGCCGGCGACGGCGACGGCGATCACCACGGCCACCAGGACGGCGGTGACGGTGAGGAAGCGGGCCCTGGTCCTGATGTGGAGCCGCTCGGTGGCGGTGGCTCCGGCCGAGTCCCGGACGCGGGTGGCCATGACGATCAGGAAGACGGCGCCGACGAGGCTGGTGACGACGCCGGTCGGCACGGAGACCGCCACGTCCGCCGGCACGAGGGCGCGCAGCAGGACGTCGGAACCGAGCACGAGGGCGGCGCCGGTGAGTGCGGTCGCGGGCAGGAAGCCGCGCGACCTGGTGAAGCCCCGGAACCTGCGGGCGAGCGGCCGGACGATCGCGGGGGCGCAGAGGCCGACGTAGCCGACGGGTCCGGCGAGGGTGACGGCGGCCGTCGAGAGCAGGGCGGCGAGGACGACGGCGGTGACCCGGGTGGCGCGGACGGGGACGCCGAGGCCGCGGGCGGCGTCGTCGCCGAGGGCGAGGGCGTCGATCCGGCGGGCGAGGAGCAGCAGTCCGACGAGGCCCGTGACGGCGATCGGGGCCATCTGCAGGACGCCGTCGAAGCCGTTCTGGGAGATGCTGCCCTGGTTCCACTGGTAGAGGCCCTCGGTCTCCGCGGGGAACAGCAGGAGCATGCCTTCGGTGACGGCGGTGAGGCCGAGGGTGAGGGCACTGCCCGCGAGGACGAGGCGGACGGTTCCGGCGCCGAGGCCCGAGAGGGCGAGGACGACGGCCGCCGCCGCGAGACCGCCGACGAAGGCGAGCGCGGAGGAGGCGAACAGCGGGAGCGAGAGGCCGAAGGCGGCGCCGAGGCCGAGCGCGAAGTAGGAACCCGCGTTGACGGCGAGGGTGTCGGGCGAGGCGAGGACGTTGCGGCTGACGGCCTGGAGGGCGGCGCCCGCCAGGCCGAGGACGGCGCCGACCAGGAGGCCGGCGGTCATCCTCGGCAGCCGGGAGGCGATGACGACGGACGCGTCGGCCGGATCGGCCTGGCCCGTGAACGCCTTCCACACCTCGGCCGCGCCGACCGCGGCGGTGCCTTGCGTGATGTCCACGAGCGCGAGTGCCGCGACGAGGAGGACCAGGGCGGCCGTCACCGGGGCCGCGCCCGTCCGGGACGTGGCCGTCGGCGGACGGGTGGCGGGGGTGGTTGCGGTGACGGCCATGGTGTTACTTCGTCAGCGCTGCGACGACGGAGTCGACGTACTTGCTCATCGACTGGGGGCCGCCGAACATCCAGATGCCGTCGGGAAGGCGGTGCACGTTGCCCTTCTTGACGAACGGCAGGGACGTCCAGACCTTGTCCTTGGCGAGGACACCGGTGAAGGGCGTGCTGCCGGCGTCGTCGTCGTTGCCGACGTAGGCGAACTGCACGTCGCCGAGCTTGGTGAGGCCCTCGACGTCGGTGGTGCCGAGGCCGTAGGCCGGGTCGCCCTTGACGGTCCAGGCGTTCTTCAGACCGAGCTTCTCGTTCACCGCGCCGATCAGCGAACCGCTGGTGTAGGGGCGGATCGAGACCTGGTTGGACATCACGTAGCCGTCGGCGAAGGCGTACTTCGTCCCGGCGAGACCGGCGTCGGCGAGGGCCTTCTTGCCCTCGTCGAGCTTCGCCTGGAACTCCTTCTTGAGCTCCTCGGACTTCTGCGTGGTGCCGGTGGCCTTGGCGATGGCGTCGAGGTCCGCGTTCATCCGGCCGATCGGGTCGGCGGCGTCGGCGGCCTTCAGCGTCAGGACCGGGGCGACCTTGCGCAGCTGCTTCACGGCGGCCGGCGGCAGGTCGGTGGTGGCGACGATGAGGTCGGGCTTGAGGGCGGCGACGGTCTCCACGCTCGGCTCGCCGCGGGTGCCGATGTCCTTCGGCTCGTTCTTGAGCGGGACGGCGGTGTCCCAGGTCTTGTAGCCCTTGACGTCGGCGACGCCGACCGGGTCGACGCCCAGCGTGATCAGGTGCTCGACGACGTTCCACTCGGTGCCGACGACCTTCTTGGCGGGGCCGTCGAGCTCGACCTTCTCGCCCGTGGAGTCGGTGAGGGTGATGCGCTCGGTGCTCTTCTTCGCGTCGTCGGCGGCGGGCTCGGTGGTACCGCAGGCGGACAGGGCGAGGGCCGCGGTGGTGGCGGCCGCCGCGGTGAGGAGAAGTCGTCTCATGATGTGGTGCTGAGCCTTTCGCTTCGCGAGTGGTGGCGGCCTATCGCACGGGTGCGCAGCCGGCCGGTGAGTGGATCGGTGTCTACTTCGATGCGGATGCCGTACGTGCCGGTCAGCCGCTCGGGAGTCAGTACGTCCTCGGGGTCGCCGTCCGCGACGACCCGTCCCGCGTCGAGCAGGACGATCCGGTCGGCGACGGCCGCGGCCTGGTCGAGGTCGTGGAGGACGGCGCCGACGGCGATGCCGTGGTCGTCCGCCAGGTCGCGCATGAGGTCGAGGAGTTCGACCTGGTAGCGCAGGTCGAGGTAGGTCGTGGGTTCGTCGAGCAGCAGCACGCCCGTCTGTTGCGCGAGGCAGCCGGCGAGCCAGACGCGCTGGAGCTGGCCGCCGGAGAGGTGCTCGGCGCCGCGTTCGGCGAGTTCCGTGACGCCGGTCATCGCGAGCGCGCGGTCCACCGCCTCCTTGCCGCCCGGATCGGCCTTGCCCCAGCGTCCCCGGTAGGGGTAGCGGCCGAACTCGACCACGTCGCGCACCGTGAGTCCGCTGGGCGTGGGGCGGCCCTGAGTGAGCAGGGCGACGCGGCGCGAGAACTCACGGGGGCTCAGCGCGAGGCCGTCGACGGTCCCGTCGAGCACGAGCGTGGCGGCGCGGGGCTGCTGGAGCCGTGCGATGGTGCGGAGCAGCGTCGACTTGCCACTGCCGTTGGGTCCGACGAGGACGGTCACTTCGCCGGGGCGCAGCGTCATGGAGGCGTCGTGGACGACATCGACGCCTTCGTACGCCACGGTGACACCCGTGGCCGAGAGTTCATGACCGCGGGGACTTGGTGTCGCGTCGGTCTGTTCAACTGCTTGCACGTCGCAGAGGTTAGCCTAACCTTACCGATCGGCAAAAGGCGGTCCTGAGTCGCGGACACAAGATGCATTCAGGCCAAGCTGATCTCCCCGTCTCGTTCCGCCCTTTCGACGCCGCACCGCGTCCACGGTTCGCCGAAGCGCGTCCACGCTCCGAGACACTGTTGACCCGTGGCCCGGGCGTCGCTACCTTCGCGCCATGTTGCGTACAGCCCTGCTCACCACGCGCGGTCACATCGACCTGCTGCGGGTGGCCTCCGCCGCGTGTCGCCGCGGCTGCTGACGCCCTTTCACGCCCTCGACGCGCCACCGTCCCCCCGACGCCGCGCGCCGTACGCGTACCCCCGCTGACGCCCTGATCGCCGTGTGCCCGCGCCCGCCCCGCGCCGCCCGCGGTCGCTGACGCGTACCCCCACGCCCTCTCCCCACCCCACTCCCCCGGAGCCCCGCCATGACGGTCGGCCACGCCCCACCCCATTCTCCGCCCGACATATCGCCTTTGCCGGATGTCGAAGCCCTCACCCCCGACCGCGGCCCCGGCCGCACCCCCACCGTCCCGCGCTGGCTGCGCCGCACCGTGGGCCCCGTCCTGCTCCTCGCCCTGTGGCAGACCCTGAGCACGACGGGGGTCCTGCCGACCGACGCGCTCGCCTCGCCGGGGACCATCGCCCGCGCCGGCGGTGAGCTGATCGGCGACGGGACCCTGCCCACCGCGATGGGCGTCTCCCTGCGCCGGGTCGCCGCCGGACTGCTGATCGGCGGGATCGTCGGCATCGCGCTCGCCCTGCTCTCCGGGCTCTCCCGGCTCGGCGAGGACCTCGTCGACGCCCCCGTCCAGATGCTGCGGACCGTGCCCTGGGTCGGCCTGATCCCGCTCCTCATCATCTGGCTGGGCATCGGGGAGGCGCCCAAGGTGGCGCTGATCGCTCTCGGCGTCGCCTTCCACCTCTATCTGAACGTGTACGCCGGAATCCGCGGCGTCGACGCTCAACTCGTCGAAGCCGGACAGTCCTTGGGGCTCGGACGCTGGGGCCTCGTCCGGCACGTCGTACTGCCGGGCGCGCTGCCGGGAGCCATGACCGGGCTGCGCTACTCCCTCGCCACCGCCTGGCTGGCACTGGTCTTCGGCGAGTCCATCAACGCCGACGCCGGCATCGGCTTCCTCATGAACCAGGCCCGGGAGTTCTTCCGCACGGACGTGATCGTCGTCTGCCTGGTCGTCTACGCCTTCCTCGGCCTTCTCGCCGACGCCGTCGTCCGCACTCTCGAAAGGCTGCTGCTGCAATGGCGACCGACCTTCACCGGACAGTGACCGTCCAGGGCCTCACCCGCTCCTTCGACGGGCGACCGGTCGTCGACGGTCTCGATCTCACCCTGTACGCAGGGCAGTTCACCGCGCTCCTGGGGCACAGCGGCTGCGGCAAGTCCACCCTCCTCCGGGTCCTCGCCGGGCTCGACCGGGAGATCTCCGGCACCGTTCTCGTCCCGCGCCGTCGCGCCGTCGCCTTCCAGGCGCCGCGCCTGATGCCGTGGAAGCGGGTCTGGCGCAATGTGCTCCTCGGGCTGCCGGGCAAGCCGGGCCGTGCGGTGGCGGAGAAGGCCCTGGCGGAGGTCGGGCTCGGCGACCGCTCGGGAGCCTGGCCGAAGACGCTCTCCGGCGGCGAGGCCCAACGGGCCTCCCTCGCACGGGCCTTGGTACGGGACCCTGATCTGCTGCTGCTCGACGAGCCGTTCGGCGCGCTCGACGCACTGACCCGGATCAAGGCCCAGCGCCTCGTGGCCGAGCTGTGGCAGCGACGCGGCTGCACGGTCCTGCTCGTCACCCACGACGTGGACGAGGCCCTGCAGCTCGCGGACCGAGCCCTGGTGATGCGGGACGGCGTCATCGCGTACGACACCGCCGTCGACCTGGAGCGGCCCCGCTCCGCCGGCGATCCCGCCCTGGCCGCGCTCCGGACCCGCCTCCTGGCCGAACTCGGCGTCAGTGAAGGCGAGTTCGCCGGTCACCCGGCCTGAGCGCCCACGCCCGTGCCCCCGCCCGTCGTCCTCCCCCTCCCTCTCCCCCTCCCCATCCCCTCGCCAAGGAGCGATCCCTGTGAAGTCCTTCCGCCTGTCCACCGCGGCGCTGCTCGTGCCGCTCGCGCTGCTCGCCTCCGCCTGCTCCGGCGCCTCCGCCGCCGGTTCGTCCTCGAACTCCGACGGCAAGGGCTCCCTCGTCCTGAACGTCGGCGACCAGAAGGGCGGCGCCGAGGCGCTGCTGCGGGCCGCGGGTGAACTCGACGACCTCCCGTACCGGGTCACCTGGTCGACGTTCACCTCAGGACCACCCCTGCTGGAGGCGGTGAACGCCAAGGCCGTCGACATCGGCTCGGTCGGCAACACCCCGCCCGTCTTCGCCGCGGGCGCCGACTCGAAGATCACCGTGGTCTCCGCGACGCACGGCGACTCCGCGGGCGAGGCGATCCTCGTCGCGAAGGACTCGCCCCTGCGCAGCACCCGGGACCTCAAGGGCAGGAAGGTCGCCGTCGCCCAGGGCAGCTCCGCCCACTTCCAGCTCATCGCCTCGCTCGCGAAGGCGGGGCTGAAGCTCGCCGACGTCCAGGTCACCCTGCTGCAACCGGCCGACGCGCTCGCCGCGTTCACCAGCGGCAAGGTGGACGCGTGGGCGGTCTGGGACCCGTACACCTCGCAGGTCCTGCTGAGCGGCAAGGGCCGGGTCCTCGCCGACGGGCGCGGGCTCGTCAACGGCCTCGGCTTCCAGGTCGCCGCGCCCTCGGCGCTCGCCGACCCCGCGAAGGCCAAGGCCGTCGGCGACTTCGTCGAGCGGCTCCGGCGCGCCCAGGACTGGGTGTTCGACCACCCCGAGGACTGGGCGAAGGTCTGGGCGAAGGAGACCGGACTGCCGTACGAGGTGGCCCTTGCCGCGGTGAAGCGCAGCAACGGCACCCGTATCCCGGTCGCCATCGACGACGCCGCCATCGCCTCCGAGCAGAAGATCGCCGACACGTTCGCCGCCCTCGGACTCATCCCGCGCACGTTCCGCTTCGCCGACTACGTCGACACCCGCTTCAACAAGGACCTGCCGCCCTCCACCACTCCGGCGCGCAGCTACGGAAAGGCCTCCTCATGACCGTCCATCTGCACTGGTTCCTGCCCACCGGCGGCGACGGCCGGACCCTCGTCGACCGGCACGCCTACACGGACGGCGGGATCACCCGCGACCGCACCGTGTCCGGGGTGCGCGCGCCCGACATCGACTATCTGATCCAGATCGCCAAGGCGGCCGAGCAGTTGGGGTTCGAGGCCGTGCTGACCCCGACCGGGACGTGGTGCGAGGACGCCTGGCTGACCACGGTCGCGCTCGCCCAGCACACCGAACGGCTCAAGTTCCTGGTGGCGTTCCGGCCAGGGGTGATCTCGCCGGTGCTCGCGGCCCAGATGGCGTCCACGTACCAGCGGATCACCCGCGGCCGGCTCCTCCTCAACGTGGTGACCGGCGGGGACTCCGCCGAACAGCGCCGCTTCGGCGACCACCTGGACCACGACCGGCGGTACGCGCGCACGGCCGAGTTCCTTGCGGTCGTGCGGGGCGCGTGGAGCGGGCGGCCGTTCGACTACGAGGGCGAGCACTTCCGGATCGAGGGCGGGCTCACCGCACTGCCGCCGGACCCGCTGCCCGAGATCTTCTTCGGCGGCTCCTCCGCCGCGGCCGGCCCGGTGGCGGCCGAGCACGCGGACGTCTATCTGACCTGGGGCGAGCCGCCGTGGCAGGTGAAGGAGAAGATCGACTGGATCCGGGGCCTCGCGGAGGAGCGCGGCCGCACGGTCCGCTTCGGGATCCGGCTGCACACGATCTCCCGTGACTCGGCGCGCGAGGCCTGGGCGACGGCCGACCGGCTGCTCTCCGATCTCGACGCGGAGACGATCGCCGCCGCGCAGCAGGTGCTGGGCAGGAGCGAGTCGGTCGGCCAGCAGCGGATGCTGGCGCTGCACGAGGGCGGCTCCCTCGGCCGCGACCGGCTGGAGATCTCGCCGAACCTGTGGGCGGGCGTCGGTCTCGTACGGGGCGGCGCCGGCACCGCGCTCGTCGGCAGCCACGCCGAGGTCGCGGACCGGATCGAGGAGTACCACGACCTGGGCGTGGAGCACTTCGTCCTGTCCGGCTACCCGCACCTGGAGGAGGCCTACTGGTTCGGCGAGGGCGTGCGGCCGGAGCTGGCGGCGCGCGGTCTGCTGCCGACGGCCCTGCCCTCCCCGCTGCTGGGCGTCCCCGCCGCGAACGGCCGTCCGGCCTCCGCTCCGGGGGGTGCGCCGCTGCTCGTGGCGGGCGGGCGGTAGGACGCGGCCGGCGGGTCGGCTCCCGCCGTGGAGAGCGCGGGGGAGGCTCCGGCCGCGGGAGCGCGGGGGCCCCGGCCGCTGGAGCGCGGAGAGGCTCCCGTCGTGGGGGCGCGGGAAGATCCGCGCCCCCACCTCGGTTGGTAGAACCGTGAACGATTACGGGGTCGAAGAGTCAGGGACCGAGGCGACGGCCGGCCGGCCGAAGGCCGTGGACGTCGTCGTCATCGGCGCGGGACAGGCCGGGCTCTCGGCCGCCTTCCACCTGCGCCGCACCGGCCTGGAGCCGGACCGGGACTTCGTCGTCCTGGACCACGCCCCGAGGCCGGGCGGCGCCTGGCAGTTCCGCTGGCCCTCCCTCACGTACGGCAAGGTGCACGGCATGCACGCGCTGCCCGGCATGGAGCTGACCGGCGCCGACCCCGCGCGGCCCTCATCGGAGGTGATCGGCGCGTACTTCGACTCGTACGAGCAGACCTTCGGCCTGCGGATCCACCGCCCCGTCGACGTCACGGCCGTCCGCGAGGGCGACGGCGGACGGGAGGACGAGGCCGGGCGGCTCCTGGTCGAGTCCTCCGAGGGGACGTACGCCACCCGTGCCGTGATCAACGCCACCGGAACCTGGGACCGCCCCTTCTGGCCGCGCTATCCGGGCCAGGAGACCTTCCGGGGGCGCCAGCTGCACACCGCCGGCTACCCGGGCCCGGAGGAGTTCGCCGGGAAGCGGGTCCTGGTCGTCGGCGGCGGAGCCTCGGGCACGCAGCACCTCATGGAGATCGCGGACGTCGCCGCCGACACGTTCTGGGTGACCCGGCGCGAGCCGGTCTGGCGCGAGGGGCCGTTCGGGGAGATGGAGGGGCGGGCCGCCGTCGCCCTGGTGGAGGAGCGGGTACGGCAGGGGCTGCCGCCGAAGAGTGTCGTCTCGGTCACCGGGCTCCCCCTCAACGACGCGATCCGCGCGGCACGCGCGCGCGGGATCCTGGACCGCCTCCCGATGTTCGACCGGATCACGCCGACCGGGGTGGCCTGGGACGACGGCCGGACCGTCGACGTGGATGTGATCCTCTGGGCGACCGGCTTCCGGGCGGCGATCGACCATCTCACCCCGCTGCGGCTGCGCGAGCCGGGCGGCGGGATCCGGGTCGAGGGCACGCACGCGGTCCGGGACGAGCGCGTCCACCTCGTGGGGTACGGACCGTCGGCGTCGACGATCGGCGCGAACCGGGCCGGGCGGGCGGCGGTCTCGGACATCCGACGCCTGCTGCGGCGCGGGACGCCGGCCGAGGCGGCCACGGCGGGGGCCGTCCCGGGGGTCGCCTCGGGGGCCGTCCCGGATGCCATGACGCCGGCCGCCCCGGTGACCGCCTCGGTGTGATCCGGCTCAGCCGTTCTCGGCACCCCGGTTGGCGTTGAACTCGGCCACGTTGACCTGGTGGGCCGCGTAGTCGGCGGTGAAGCGGGTGTCCCCGGGGGTCACCGTGACGAAGTAGAGCCAGTCGCCGTCCGCCGGACGGATGACCGCGTCCACGGCCTGGTCCCCCGGGTTGCCGATGGGCGTCGGCGGCAGACCCTTGTGCTCGTAGGTGTTGTACGGGCTCCGGAGCCGGGTGTCCTCGACCGTGGTGTCCACGGTGCTGCGGCCGAGCGCGTAGTTGAGGGTCGAGTCCATCTGGAGGGCCATGCCCCGGGCGAGCCGGTTGTGGACGACCCGGGCGACCTTGGCCATGTCCTCCGGGTTGTCGGCCTCGGCCTGGACGATGCTGGCCGCGATCACCGTCTCGTACACGCTCATGCCGTGTGCCCGCGCGCCCTCGGCGATCCGGGCGGCCCCGAAGCGCTTCGCGGCCGTGTCGGCCATGAAGCGGAGCAGCCCCTCGGGGGTGGTGGCGTCGAGGACGGGATACGTCGCCGGGAAGAGGTAGCCCTCGGGGTTCCCTCCGGCGGCCGCCGGCAGCGGGAGGGCGGTGGCGGACGCGGTCGCCGCCTTGCGGGTGGTGCCCTCGGGCAGGCCGAGCGCCCGGTCGACGGATGTGTAGACCTGGCCGGCCCGGCGGCCCTCGGGGACGAGGAAGGCCCGGGGCTGCTCGACGGCCGGTTCGTCCCGCGTCAGGAGCAGGGGCAGGGCGACGGCGACGGCGACGGCCACGGCGGCGAGGGCACCGAGGAGGAGGGCGACGCGACCGCGCCGGGTGAGCCGGGGACGGCGTCGGGACGGACGGAGGCCCGGGGGAAGGGAAGGGCGGCGGTGTGGGGGTGCGTACGGTGTCGGCGGCCGGTACGTCATGGCCGCACGCTAACCCGCCGCGTACGGGAATCCCGGGAGCCCGCGCACGCGGCGGCGCCGCCGGTTCCCTGGGACG
>NZ_JBHTSA010000156.1:0-16598 GCF_042795405.1 Streptomyces sp. NPDC056480
GTGCGCGATACTGGGATTGAACCAGTGACCTCTTCCGTGTCAGGGAAGCGCTCTCCCGCTGAGCTAATCGCGCGGGTGGTGCACACGACGTACCCGGAGGTACTGCGTACTGCGTGCGCGATACTGGGATTGAACCAGTGACCTCTTCCGTGTCAGGGAAGCGCTCTCCCGCTGAGCTAATCGCGCGGGACGGTCCATGCGGACCGGATCTTCGGTTGTTCTGCGTGCGCGATACTGGGATTGAACCAGTGACCTCTTCCGTGTCAGGGAAGCGCTCTCCCGCTGAGCTAATCGCGCTTGGAGGTGGAGACGGGATTTGAACCCGTGTAGACGGCTTTGCAGGCCGTTGCCTCGCCTCTCGGCCACTCCACCAGGAGTGAATACAGGGGTTCGGGAAGATCCCCCACATCGAGCGGACGACGAGATTCGAACTCGCGACCCTCACCTTGGCAAGGTGATGCTCTACCAACTGAGCCACGTCCGCTTGTCGTTTCCGTTTCGCTTGCGCGTCCCGGCGACGTGTTGAACTCTAGCGGATTCCTGGGCCAGCACAAAAACGCGTTTCCGCAGCGTGCTGACCTGCGCGCCGATCCTTGTGCCCGGCAGGGCGTCCCGGAGAGTTCGCGCCACGTTCACCCGCCGTGCTCCCGAGGTGGCGGGGAGCCCCCGTCGCCCGTGCCCCGGTGTCCCTCCTCCGGCGGACCTAGACTCGATGCGTGTACGACCTTGCTCCGCTGGCCCGCTTCGGCGGCCTCCTCGCGACCGACCTCCGGGACGTCACCCACGACCCCGAAGCCCTGGACTCCACCGGCTTCTGGGCCGTCTGCGCGGACTTCGAGGGGCGTCTGACCTGCGCCCGCTTCGGGGACGTGCGGCCCGACCCCGTCCCCGCTCCCGTCCCCGGCGCCTGGCGCGGGCCCGCCGCCGGTGACTGGACGTCCTCCCTCGACCGCGCCGCGTACATCGCGGGCGTCCGGCGCGTGCGCGAGCACATCGCGCGTGGCGAGGTCTACCAGGCGAACCTCTGCAGGGTGCTGACCGCGCCGCTGCCGGACCCGGCCGCAGCCGACGTCGACGCCCTCACCGCGCTCCTCGCCCGGGGCAATCCCGCCCCCTACGCCGGAACGATCCGGCTGCCCGCTCACGGCGTCGAGATCGCCACCGCCTCCCCCGAGCTCTACCTCCGCAGGGAGGGGGCGCTGATCTCCTCGGGTCCCATCAAGGGGACCGGCCGCACCGCCGCCGACCTCCTGCCCAAGGACCACGCGGAGAACGTGATGATCGTCGACCTGGTCCGCAACGACCTGGGGCGCGTCAGCCGGACCGGCTCCGTCGCCGTCCCCGCCCTCTGCGCGATCGAGGAGCACCCCGGCCTCGTCCACCTCGTCTCCACGGTCACCGGCCTGCTGCGCGAGGACGCCGGCTGGCCCGAGCTCCTCGACGCCACCTTCCCGCCCGGCTCCGTGACCGGCGCGCCCAAGTCCAGCGCGCTGCGGATCATCGATGCCCTGGAGACCGCCCCCCGCGGCCCGTACTGCGGAGGTGTCGGCTGGGTCGACGCCGACGCGGGCACGGCGGAGCTGGCCGTCGGGATAAGGACCTTCTGGATCGACCGCCCCGAGGGCGTGCTCCGCTTCGGCACCGGCGCCGGGATCACCTGGGGCTCCGACCCGGAGCGCGAGTGGGAGGAGACCGAGCTGAAGGCGTCCCGGCTGGTCGCGATAGCGTCGGGCGCCTACGAGTCAGGCGCCCTCGAGGCGACCGGAAAGGCCACTTCTCGATGAAAATCTGGGTCAACGGCGGGCTGCACGACGCGGAGACCGCCCTGGTCTCCGTACTGGACCACGGACTGACCGTCGGCGACGGCATCTTCGAGACGGTCAAGGCGGTACGCGGCGAGACCTTCGCCCTCACCCTCCATCTGGAGCGCCTCACCCGCTCCGCCCGCGGCCTCGGCCTGCCCGACCCGGACCTCGACGAGGTCCGCCGCGCCTGCGCCGCCGTCCTCGAGGCGAACCCGATGGAGCTCGGCCGGCTCCGCATCACGTACACCGGCGGCCTCTCGCCGCTCGGCTCGGAGCGCGGCGACGCGGGGGCCAGCCTGGTGGTCGGCCTGGGGGAGACCGGCCGGCGCGCCGACTCCACCGCGGTGATCACCGTGCCCTGGACGCGCAACGAGCGCGGCGCCCTCACCGGACTCAAGACCACCTCGTACGCCGAGAACGTGGTCGCCCTCGCCCGGGCGCGCGAGCAGGGCGCCTCCGAGGCGCTCTTCGCCAACACGGTGGGGCAGCTCTGCGAGGGCACCGGCTCCAACGTCTTCGTCGTGGTCGACGGCCGGATCCTCACCCCGCCCGTCTCCTCCGGCTGCCTCGCGGGCATCACCCGCGCCCTCACCGTCCAGTGGACCGGCGCGCAGGAGACCGATCTGCCGCTGGACGTCCTGGAGAGCGCCGACGAGATCTTCCTGACCTCGACGCTCCGCGACGTCCAGGCCGTGCACCGCGTCGACGGACGCGAGCTGTCGCCGTCGCCCGGCCCCGTCACCGCCAAGGCCATGCGGATCTTCGACGAGCACGCCGCGCGGGACCGGGATCCGCGGCTCGCCTAGCCGCCTCGCGCAAAACCTGATGACGGACGGCCCCCGGGTGGGTAGAACACGACTGATGACCACCACCCTGCGGCCGGCCGAGCCGCTTCAGCAGACGCCCGACGGCGGCCGTTCCCGTACCTATGACGTGTGCGTGAACAGCCGCCGCGTCGGTTCCGTGCACCTCTCCACCGACCCCGGCTTCGGGGCCGCCTCGGGTGTGATCAGCCGCCTCGGGGTCCGCGAACCGGACCGGGGGCGGGGCCGTGGCACGGTCGCGGCGCTGGCCTCGGAGGAGGTGCTGCGGGGCTGGGGCTGTGCCGAGGTCCAGATCTCCGTCCCCGCCGACGCCGGACCGGCGCTGCGGATGGCCCGCTCACTCGGCTACACCGAGCGCAGCCGGAACATGGTCAAGGAACTGCCCGCCGAGCCGCCGGCCCTGCCGGCGGGCGTCGAGGTGCGGCCGATGACCGGGGCCGAGTACGCGGCATGGGAGGCGCGGGCCAAGGAGGGCTTCGCGCGGAGCTGGATCGACCGCGGGGTGCCCGAGGAGCAGGCCCGCGCCAAGGCCGAGAGCAGCCACGCGAAGTACCTTCCGGAGGGCCTCGCCACCCCCGGGGTCGCGATCCACGTGGTCGTCCGGGACGGCCGGCCCGCCGGCTTCCTGTGGACCGGCCGGATCGAGCTGGAGCAGGGCCGCTGGGCTGCCTTCGTGTACGACATCGAGGTCGACGAGGCGCACCGCGGGCACGGCTACGGGCGGGCGCTGATGCTGCTCGCCGAGCGGGTCGCCCGGGAGGCCGGGGAGACCCTGCTCGGACTGCACGTCTTCGCGGGCAACACCCCGGCGATCCGGCTCTACGAGTCGCTCGGCTACCGCACGACCTACGTCAACAGCGCGAAGGAGCTGCGGTAGGGGAGGGCGGCGGGGCGGCCGGAGCTCAGGGCCTTCGGCCTTCAGACCTCCAGGAGGCGGTCGGTGATCTCCTCGATGCGCTCGCGCAGACCGTCCTGGCTCTGGCCGCCGTCCAGCCGCCGGCCGTCGACGACATAGGTCGGGGTGCCGGTGACCTTGATCGCCTTGCCCTCGGCCTCGTCCGCGTCGACGGTCAGGAGGTGCCGGCCGTCGATCAGCGCCGTGTCGAACTCCTCGGCGTCCAGGCCGAGTTCGGTGGCGACCTCCATGAGCACCGGCTCGCCCCGCTCGCCCAGCTCCGCGGTCCTGGTGAGCAGCGCCTCCGCGTACGCCCAGCCCTTGCCCTGCTCGAAGGCCTCCTCGGCGGCCTGCGCGGCGGCGTACGCGTGCTTGTGCTTCGCGAGCGGGAAGTGCCGCAGCTGTACGTCGAGCCGGTCGCCGTACTTCTCGCGGAGCGCGCGGACGTCGTCGAGGGCCTGGAAGCAGTCGGGGCACTGGAGGTCGAACCACGCCTCGAGGACGACGGGGGAGGCGGGTGCGGTGGTGGAGTCACTCATGACAGCAGTCTCCCTCACCAGGGAGGAGCGGGTGTCTCCCGACCGGGACCTGGGGAGGAGATCGGGGCGGGGCCGACCCGGAGATCTCCCTGAGACCGGGCCCGGGACATGGCCGCGGAGGCCCTCGCCGGTGCAGGATGGAAGGGACGTATCACCCGGACCTGGAGGCCCGTATGCTCGCCGAGACCATTTGCTCCGCGGTGTCCGTGGCGGGCCTGGGCATCGCCGCGATCACGGCGTACCGGAAGCGGTTCCTGTCCGCGGCCCGGATCGCGGCCTACTCCCTGGTGCCGATCGGTCTGGTGATGACGGGCGCCGTCGAATGGCTCGTGGACACGGCGTTCAGCCCGGTCGCCTGGGCCGGCTTCGGTGTCCTGGGCGCCGCCTGGCTGCTCTTCCTGTCCACCCGGGCCGTGGAGCGGCGCCGTGGCGGCCGCAAGGAGACCACCGGCGGGGCGGAGCCGGGTGCCGTGGCGCCTGCGGCGTCGTCGCCCTCGCGTGCCGTGACGGCGAAGCCGGGGACCGGCGCGCCGGCCGGAGAGGACTTCAGTGACATCGAGGCGATTCTGAAGAAGCACGGAATCTGACCGCTTCTGGCCGTTCCCGTTCCCGTGATCGTCCGGCGATCCACGGGAAGGGGTGAACGGCCCCTGCGATGGGGCGTGTTGCGGGATTTCCCGGGTCTCCGGTGCGCGATCATCCCCCCGAGATGCTGGATACCTCGCGGGAGACCGTCCCCGCCGCCCCCGATGCCCCTGCCGAAGAGCCGCGCGGCTGTCTGTTCGCGCTCTCCCAGCCCCCGCTGATGATCTTTCTCGGGGTGATCGGCTGTCTGCTGCTCATGGCCGCCGTGCACGATCTCTTCGTCCTGTGACGGCCCCGGGCCCGGCCCCGGGCCCGGCCCCGGACCGTGGTCCGGCTCCGTGTCCGGCCCCGAGTCCGGCCCCGAGTCCGGCTCCGAGTCCGGCCCCGAGTCCGGCTCCGAGTCCGGCCCCGGCCCCGGTCGGCGCCTCAGCCCGCGGCCTCCTTGCGGCGCGCCCGGTACGCGGCCACGTGCAGTCGGTTGCCGCAGGTGCGGCTGTCGCAGTAGCGGCGCGAGCGGTTGCGGGAGAGGTCGACGAAGGCCCGGCCGCAGTCCGGCGCCTCGCAGCGCCGCAGCCGCTCCTGCTCGCCCGCCACCACGATGAACGCCAGCGCCATGCCGCAGTCGGCCGCGAGGTGGTCGGCCACCGAGGCGCCCGGCGCGAAGTAGTGCACGTGCCAGTCGTAGCCGTCGTGGTCGGTGAGCTGGGGCGTGGTCCCCGCACCCGCCACCAGCTGGTTGATCAGGGGGGCCGCGATCCGGGCCTCGGGCGCCGAGAAGACCGCCGCGAACTTCTCGCGCACCCCGCGCACGGCCCGCAGGTCGGCGGCACCGAGATCGCCCACGTCGCTGATCTTGTGCGCGCGTACGAAGGTCCGCAGCCCCTGGATGTCCGCGAGCTCGTCGGCCCGGTCGCCCTGCGGCGCGGTGTTCATCAGATCGACGACTGTGTCGAGGGCGATCCGGGTGTCGTGGGGGATCAGCACGATTCGCTCCCTGGCCGGCCGCGGGCGGGTGCCCGCGGAATGGCGCTGACTTTAGCGCGACCGGGAAAAGGACAACGGCGCCCTCCACCGCGCCGGCTGCGCGGTGGGGAGCGCCGGTGTCGTGCCTATGTGGCTGCCCGCGCGGCGCCGTCGCCCCGAGTCGGACGGCGCCGTGCGGCTCTCGGCCTGGCTCAGCTGTCGGCCAGGATGTGGGAGAGCTCCGTATCGAGATCGAAGTGCCGGTGCTCGGTGCCCGGTGGCACGGCGGCGTCGGTCCGCTTCAGGAACGACTCCAGGGCCCTCGCCGGGGCCTCGAGCAGGGCTTCTCCCTCGGGGGAGCTCAACGCGATGCAGACGACTCCCTGACCGTGACTCCGGGACGGCCAGACGCGGACGTCGCCCGTGCCGGTGGGCCGGTGCAGCCCCTCGGCGAGAAGGTCGCGGGCGAAGACCCACTCGACCGTCTCCTCGGCTCCGGTGTGGAAGGTGGCGTGCACGGCATACGGATCGGCCGTGTCATACCGCAGGCCCGCGGGTACAGGCAGTGAGGACTCGCTCGACACAACGAGGCGCAGGTGCAGCTCGCAGCTGACCGTGGTGTTCATAAGCGCCAGGGCCTTTCGCTCAGTGTGCGCTCGGGGATTCGCACGTCGGCGAAATCGACATGCCACCTCAGGTGCCGTTGTAAACCCCTCTGTCGGTTTTGTGATCGTTCAGGTAGCTCGTTCGGGGGCGTGTGACCTGCGGTAATACGACCATTCCGGTGAGAGCTCCGCGTCCGGTAAGTTGGGGACCATGAATGCGGAGAGTGACGAGCGCACCGGGGAGTCCGCAGACGGCCAGGAAGCCGAACTGGGATCCCGCGCACCGGAGTTCATCAAGTCCCGACGAGGCCTCCATCTGAGCTGGCAGGTCGGCGTCTTCATCGTGGGACTCGCCGTGGTCGGCGCCGGAGTGGTCATGCTGCCGCTCCCGGGGCCCGGCTGGCTGGTCATCTTCGGCGGCATGGCGATCTGGGCGACCGAGTTCGTCTGGGCCCAGCTGGTGCTCCGCTGGACCAAGCGCAAGGTCACGGAGGCCGCACAGCGCGCACTCGACCCCAAGGTCCGCCGCAGGAACATCATCCTCACCACCGTCGGCCTGGTGATCATCGCCGCCCTGCTCGGCGTCTACCTGTGGAAGTTCGGCTTCGTCATGCCGTGGAAGATCGACGAGTGACCCTGGGATGGTGCGGGAGCCCCGCTGACATGCGGTAATGTTTGCGGTGCACCGGGGCGATTAGCTCAGTGGGAGAGCACTTCGTTCACACCGAAGGGGTCACTGGTTCGAACCCAGTATCGCCCACCACCCGGTCCGAAAGCCCGAGACGGAACATCGTCCCGGGCCTTCGGCGTACCCCCGTCCGTCACCGCATCCGCGCGACCCGGTCCCGGAGCCGCCGGGCGTCGCGCAGCCGCTGCTCGTACGTGGCGCCCACCGCGAGCAGCAGGAGCCCGGCGAGGGCCGGCGGCAGCCAGCGCGGCAGCGCGCCCACCGCCTGCACCACGTACGGCGCCAGCTCGTGCAGCCCGTCCAGGGCCAGGACCGAGCCGCCGATGACCAGGAGCGCCTGCAGGCGGAACCGAGCGCCGAGCAGCGTCACGACGAGGGCGGCCACCCCCAGGGCCAGCGGCCGCGGCCACTCCGGGTCCGTCCAGGCCGCGGCCAGGCTCGGCAGCAGCGTCGCCGCGAGCCCCGGGCCGTACGCCGTCCAGGACGAGGCCTCCCGGTCCCGGCGCCGCCGCAGGAGGCCGACGACCAGGGCCGGCACGGTCACCGGCAGGGTGTACGCCTCCGGGGTCGTCACCTCCCGCACCGCGAGCCGCACCCAGGTGGCGAGCAGGAAGAGCACCGCAGCCGTCCACGCGGCGAACCGCCGCCGCTCGGGGCGTACGGCCGTGGCCGCCGCGATCACCCCGCCGAGGGCCAGCGCGAGCGCGAGGAACGCGGGCCGGGAGGCGGCGAGCGCGAACGCCGGGAGCGCCACGACCGCACCCGTGATCTCGACCGGCAGCGCCACCGGGCGGGCCTTGGCGCCGACGGCGGCGGTGGCCGCCGGGACGAGCAGCAGGGCGAGTGCCGTCCAGTGGTCCTCGAACCCGCCGGCGGCGGCCACCGCGACCACGAGCCCGGTCGCGGTGAGCACGGCGGCGCAGGCGGCGACCACCCGCCGCGCACCCGCCCCGAGCACCGCCACGCCCACGAGGAGCAGGAGCAGCGCTCCGAGCGCCGCGAACGTGGCCTCCCGCACGTCCAGCGCGAGTGCGGCCGCGCTCAGGGCGGACATCAGGCCACCGGCGTACGCGATCCATCCCAGGACGGTTCCGGGCTCGGCGGGAGCCTGAGGGCGGGGCCGGGAAGGTGCCCAGGTGCCCCAGGGGGCACCGGGGGCGGCCGGGGCGGCCGGGGCGGCGGTGGCCGGCTCCGGCTGAGGCGTGCCGGGGCCTCCGGCCGGTTCCGGGCGACGCAGGCCGCGCGTCAGCGGGCCCGGGCGGACGGCGCACGCGAGGGCCGCCGCCGTCGTCAGGAGCTGAAGGGCGAGCGTCGCCGCGTACGGCAGGGCGAGGGAGACCGGCAGCGCCGTGAGCAGCGCCCAGACCAGGGCGAGGGAGCCACCGCGGGCCCACAGGCGCGGGACGGCCGCGAGGACGGCGGCGGCGACCGCCAGGACGAGGACGGCCGTCCCCGGGTACGAGGTCAGCGCCCGCCCGGCGTGCTCGCCGGACCACACCTCCGTCGTCCGGGCCATGGGCCCGAGGAGCCCGACCGCCACCGGCGGCAGCGCCCAGAGGACCCCGAGCGCAGAGACTCCGGCACCCGCGCCGGCGAGCCCGAGCCGCACGCCGCCCGGCAGCCGCCATCCGGCCTCCACGGCGGCTCCTTCCCCGGTCGTGGCCGCGGTCAGGCGCCACACCGACGCCAGAGCCAGTCCGCACAGGACGTAGACCGGCACGATCCAGTCCGTCGGGACGGCCGCGCGGAGCAGGCCGCCCGCCGCCGCGACGGTCGCCAGACCGGCGACGGCCGAGGCCGCCACCGCGAGGGCGGGCAGGCGCCGGGCCGCGTACAGCGTCAGCGCCGCGGCCGCCAGCAGCAGCGGGGCGCCGCTCCACGGCCAGGTGAGCGAGAGCCAGGCGCCCGTCAGGAGCGCCCAGCCGCCCAGTGCCGTCGCACCGACGGCCGCCGTGATCCGGACCGCCGCCGGGCGGGTCCACAGGATCACCGCGCCGTCCGCCGCGGCCGTGACGAGCGCCGCCCACGCGAAGGCCGTCGGGCCGCCCCCGGCCGCGAGCACGCCGAGCGGCAGCGGCAGCTGCCCCGCGACCACCGCCACCGGCAGCGGGATCCGCAGCCGGGACAGCGCCGAGCCGTACGCCGTCCACGCGCCCGCGAGAACCGCGGCGGCCACCGCCGTGTACCCGAGGCCGTCCGTCTCCGGCAACGCCACCCGGTGCAGCGCGTACGCGTCGAGCACCATCAGGACCAGGCCCAGCGCCGCCACCGACTCGGCCGTCGACACCAGGCTCCGGCGCAGCAGCGCCACCGGCGCGGTCAGCGCGGCCGAGGTCACCGCGAACAGGACGACCGAACGGCCGCCGATGCCCATCGACCCCCAGCTCACCAGCGTGAACGCGATCGCCGCGATCGTCAGCAGCGTGCCGCCGAGCGTCAGCAGCACGTTCTGAGCGCTCCGCGGCGTCGAGTCCGCCACCGGCGGGCGCGGGCCGGAAACCGCCGGACGGGCGCCGGGCGCCGGGGGGAACGGGCCGGGCACCGTCGACGCCGGCGCGTACAGCACCCGGAGCAGCCAGGCCCGCCGGGCCAGCAACTGGGACCGGTGTGCGTCGAGTCGGGCCAGCTCACGGTCGACGAGCGCGAGCTCGTCCGCGGGCGGCAGGGAGTTGTCCATGTCCGGAGTGTGGCCCCCGCCACACCGGCCGGGAATGCGTCCGGGTACTCATCTTCCGGCTCCCTCGCGTCTGAGTACGTCCACACTGGGGGCATGGACTGGTGCCGGTACCGCTTCCGCAGCGTCTGGCTGCTCGCCGCCCCGCCCGACGCCGTCTACGCCGTCCTGGAACGCGGTGAGGAGTACCCGCGCTGGTGGCCCCAGGTCCGCGAGGTCGTCCCCGTCGACGACACCACCGGCACCGCACGCTTCCGCTCCCTGCTCCCGTACGACCTCGTCGTCACCGTCCGCGCCCTGCGCCACGACCCGGAGGCCCGGGTCCTGGAGGCCGGACTCGGCGGCGACCTGGAGGGCTGGTCCCGCTGGACCCTCACCCCGCAAGGCACCGGCACCCGCGCCCTGTACGAGCAGGAGGTCGAGGTCAGGGCCCGGCTGCTGCGCGCCCTCGCCGTCCCCGGGCGGCCCGTCTTCCGCGCCAACCACGCCCTGATGATGCGGGGAGGACGGCGGGGGATCGCGGCTCGTCTGAAGGGGCCGCTCGAGGAGCGTCGATGAGGGGTGCTGGTCGGGCGCCGGGCGGGACGGTTTGAACGAAGGGCTCGGGGGCCTGTATGGTTCAACCCGTTCCCGGGCGATTAGCTCAGCGGGAGAGCACTTCGTTCACACCGAAGGGGTCACTGGTTCGATCCCAGTATCGCCCACCGGGTAGAGGCCGGTCCGTCGAAAGACGGACCGGCCTCTGTCATGTGCCGGGCCGCCGGGCCCCGTTCAGGCCGCCGTGCCCAGCTCCGGCCGCAGCGGCCACGACGGGTCCACGGTCTCCGGCGTCCCCTGCCGGGTGAACCACGCCTGGAGGCCCCGCGCCTGCGCCGCGTGCCACACCGCCTGCAGCGTGTGCAGCTCCGCCGGTGTCAGGCGCTCGAGCCGCGAGGAGAAGCGCCGCGCCACGGCCCGTACGACATCGAGCGCCGCCGTCGCGTCCGCCGCCGCGTCGTGCGCGCCCGCCAGCTCCACCTCGTAGTGCGCGCACAGGTCCGTGAGCGTCCGGCGGCCCTTCCGGTAGCGGTCCAGATGCTTGTCCAGGACCCGCGGGTCGAGGACGACCAGCGGGGTTCCCCCCAGGTAGTCGCCGAGCGTGGACGCCCGGTGCCGGCGCAGCTCGCGGTCGAGGATCGTCAGATCGAACGGCGCGTTCATCACCACCAGCGGACGCCCCGCCGCGCTCTGCTCCGCCAGCGCGCGCGCCAGCTCCTCCATCACCGGAGCAGGCCACCGGCCGTTCCGCTGGAGGTGATCGTCCGTCAGTCCGTGCACGGCGGTGGCCCCCTCGGGCACCGGTATGCCCGGATTGACCAGCCACCGCGTCACCCGCGGCCGCGCCCCCACCGTGTCCTGTACGACGAGGGCGGCGGACACGATCCGGTCGCCTTCGACGTCGACTCCTGTGGTCTCCGTGTCGAAAGCGGCCAGGGGCCCTTCGTACCAGTGCATCGTCATCCCTGAACTCCCTGCACACGTGCGGCAGATGGCCAACCCCCTGCCCCGAAACGGTGATACCCGGACTGTTTGCGCCGTACGCGGACCGGTCACAACACAAGGGACGGGGAAGGAAGACGACATGGCGCTCGCCCAGCCCGAGTCGGGAGGGATGCCGCCCCAGCGGCTGGCACCGACGCGCGGCTCACTCGCCACCACCGCCTGCATGGAGACCCTCCAGGTGGGATACCTGCACGCCGTCGCCGCCGCGGCCGGCTGCTCGCTGTCCCAGCCCTTTCCGGACAACGGCATCGACTGGCACGTGAGCCACGGCTCGCCCGGCCACACGGTCGACGACGAGGTGACCATCAAGGTGCAGCTCAAGTGCACCTACCAGATACCGCCGCGCCCGCCCGGGAAGACCTTCTCGTTCACCCTCGACAACGACCACCTGGTGAAGCTCGCCAGGACCCCGGTGTCCGTGCACAAGATCCTCGTCGTGATGCTCGTCCCGAGGTCACAGGAGGACTGGCTGAGAGCGAGCCACGACCGGCTCGACCTGAGGCACTGCTGCTACTGGATCAACCTGGCCGGACACCCGGTCACGGGACAGCGCCGGACCACCGTGCGCGTACCGACGGCACGGATCTTCGACGACCGGGCGCTCTGCGAGATCATGACCCGGGTCGGCGTGGGAGGGAGACCTTGATGCACCGACCGATCGACGAACCGAGGTTCGGGGACGAGGGGAGCGGGGCCGGACACGGCCCCGTCTCCGTTCCTCCGCCCTACCGCCCCCATCCGGCGCCCGGGGACACCCCCGGGCCCTGGACCGGGGTCCCGGCCCCGCCCACCGGACCCTGGGCCGACGCCCAGGGCACCCCCGACCCCGGCAGGGTCGACCCGCGTGTCCTCGGTGCCCTGCTGGCCCGCCACGGCTGGCGGCGGCGGGGCGGGGCGGCCGGGCGCTACAGCCGTTGGACCCCGCCCGGCAGCGGCACCGGCACCAGCCTGCTCGTGCCGGAGAGCCGCGCCTTCCCGGACTGCGAGGACCTGCTCGGCGAGGCGCTCGCCGCCCTCGCCCACAGCGCCACGCCCTCCGCCCGTGAGGTCCTCACCGGCCTCGCCGTGCCCAGTGACGAGATCCGCTGGTGGCGCGACGTGCCCCCGGGCCCGGCCGGCATCGTCCCCTGGACCGTGCAGGAGCAGCTCAGGTCCGCCGCCCGCCAGCTCCTCCTCGCCGGCGCCCTCGCCGTACGGGGCAGGGCCGGGTACTACGGGGCCAGGCACCGGCGCCCGGCCCAGGCCTCCCTGGAGACCGTCGTCGTCGGCGCGGCGCCCGGCGGGCGCGGGCTCACCGCGTTCCTGCCCGTCGCACCGGGCCGTCCCATCGCCGTCCGGCTCTACCACGCCCTCCACGCGGCCCGCGAGGCCACCGACTACCAGCGGGCCACCGGTGGCATGGAGGCCTTCGACACGGCCGTCGAGGCGGGCGTCAGCCGGGAGCTCACCGAGGCGCTCGTGGCCCTGGTGCGCGGCACCGAGGGAGCCAGGATCGCCCTGGAGTGGGCGCCGTCCGCCGGGGCTCCCGAGGGCTGTGCCGCCCGGCCCGAACCGGTCGAGTTCTCGCCCGGCGACCTGCCCGCGCTGCGCGAGGCGAGCGCCCGCTATCTGACCGACGAGCCCTCCGTGCCGGTGCGGCTGACCGGCGCCGTCGTCCGCATGCGCCGCTCCGGGCCGCGCGGCGAGGGCACCGTTCGGCTCCGGGTGCTCGGCGGGGCCGAGGTCCCGCACGTCCGGGTCAGCCTGGACGAGGAGGCGTACCGCACCGCCGGGCACGCCCATCTCGTCGGGCTCCCGATCCGGGTGGTGGGACGGCTGGAGAGCCGGGGCGGCTTCCGCCGGCTCACGGACGCCTCCGGGGTCGTCCCCGTCCAGGTGGACGAGACGGAACGGGACCGGTTGATGAAGTCCCTCCAGGAGAACCTCGACTTCTTCGAGGAGGCGTGCGGACCGGACGAGGGGTGAGGCACGCGGCGGGGCCCGGCGGGCGGGAAACCCTTTCGCGGGTGGCCCGGCGGACGGGAAACCGTTTCGCGGGCGCCCCCGTGGCCTCGGTAGGATCGGCCGTGCGCGGCACCTCGTACCTGTCGCGCACCGCCGGCGCCGGCACCTCGTGTCTGCTTGCGCCCCTATGTACGGAGTACCCGTGTCTGAAGTCCGTGTGACCGTCCAGTCCGCCTCGGAGGCAGAGGAGAGGGCGGTGAGCGCGGGCACCACCGCCGGCGCCCTGTTCGCCGACGACCGCACCATCATCGCCGCCCGCGTGGCCGGCGAGCTGAAGGACCTGTCGTACGAGCTCGCCGACGGCGATGTCGTCGAGGGCGTCGAGATCTCCTCCCCGGACGGGCTCGACATCCTGCGCCACTCGACCGCGCACGTCATGGCCCAGGCCGTGCAGGAGCTCTTCCCCGAGGCCAAGCTGGGCATCGGCCCGCCGGTCCGGGACGGCTTCTACTACGACTTCGACGTCGAGAAGCCCTTCACTCCCGAGGACCTCAAGGTCATCGAGAAGAAGATGCAGGAGATCCAGAAGCGCGGCCAGCGTTTCGCCCGCCGTGTGGTGACCGACGAGGACGCCCGCGCCGAGCTCGCGGACGAGCCGTACAAGCTGGAGCTCATCGGCATCAAGGGCTCCGCGTCGACCGACGACGGCGCGAACGTCGAGGTGGGCGGCGGCGAGCTGACCATCTACGACAACATCGACGCCAAGACCGGCGACCTGTGCTGGAAGGACCTCTGCCGCGGTCCCCACCTGCCCACCACCCGGAACATCCCGGCGTTCAAGCTGATGCGCAACGCCGCCGCCTACTGGCGCGGCAGCGAGAAGAACCCGATGCTCCAGCGCATCTACGGCACCGCCTGGCCGTCGAAGGACGAGCTGAAGGCCCACCTCGACTTCCTCGCCGAGGCCGAGAAGCGCGACCACCGCAAGCTGGGCAACGAGCTGGACCTCTTCTCCGTCCCGGACGAGATCGGCTCCGGCCTCGCCGTCTTCCACCCCAAGGGCGGCATCATCCGCCGGGTCATGGAGGACTACTCGCGCAAGCGCCACGAGGAGGAGGGCTACGAGTTCGTCTACTCGCCGCACGCCACCAAGGGCAAGCTGTTCGAGAAGTCGGGCCACCTCGACTGGTACGCCGAGGGCATGTACCCCCCCATGCAGCTCGACGAGGGCGTGGACTACTACCTCAAGCCCATGAACTGCCCGATGCACAACCTGATCTTCGACGCGCGCGGCCGTTCGTACCGTGAACTGCCGCTGCGCCTGTTCGAGTTCGGCACCGTGTACCGGTACGAGAAGTCGGGCGTCGTGCACGGCCTGACCCGGGCCCGCGGCTTCACCCAGGACGACGCGCACATCTACTGCACCAAGGAGCAGATGGCGGAGGAGCTCGACAAGACCCTCACCTTCGTCCTGAACCTGCTGCGCGACTACGGTCTGACCGACTTCTACCTGGAGCTGTCCACCAAGGACCCGGAGAAGTTCGTCGGCTCGGACGAGGTCTGGGAGGAGGCCACCGCGGTCCTCCAGCAGGTCGCCGAGAAGCAGGGTCTCCCGCTGACCCCCGACCCGGGCGGCGCCGCGTTCTACGGCCCGAAGATCTCGGTGCAGGCGCGCGACGCCATCGGCCGCACCTGGCAGATGTCGACCGTGCAGCTCGACTTCAACCTGCCGGAGCGCTTCGACCTGGAGTACACCGCCCCGGACGGCACCAAGCAGCGCCCGGTCATGATCCACCGCGCGCTGTTCGGCTCGATCGAGCGCTTCTTCGCCGTGCTCCTCGAGCACTACGCGGGCGCGATGCCGCCGTGGCTGGCTCCCGTCCAGGCCACCGGCATCCCGATCGGCGACGCGCACGTCGACTACCTGCACGAGTTCGCCGCCAAGGCGAAGAAGCAGGGGCTGCGGGTGGACGTCGACTCGTCCTCGGACCGGATGCAGAAGAAGATCCGCAACGCGCAGAAGCAGAAGGTGCCGTTCATGATCATCGCGGGTGACGAGGACATGGCCGCCGGCGCCGTCTCCTTCCGCTACCGCGACGGTTCGCAGGAGAACGGCATCCCCGTCGACGAGGCCATCGCCAAGATCGCCAAGATCGTCGAGGACCGCGTCCAGGTCTGATCCGCCGGTCGCACGAGCTCAGGAGGCCCCCGGGTTGTCGCCCGGGGGCCTCTTCTCGTCCTCCCGCCGGAACGTCTGGATCAGCCAGGACGAGAACGAACCCGTGACGGCCCCGATCAGGGCGACTCCGCACGCCATCATGCCCACCGCGATGAACCGGCCCATCGCGGTCACCGGGGTGACGTCCCCGTATCCCACCGTCGTCAGCGTCTCGGCGGCCCACCAGAGGGCGTCGCCGAAGGTGTGGATCGTGGCCCCCGCGGCGCCGCGCTCGTGCTGGTAGACGGCGAGCGCGCCCGCGAAGCCGAGCAGCGAGACCGTGAGGCTGGAGTAGGCCATGACGCGGGCGTAGAGGGTCAGCCGCGGCTTGTCGTGGCGGCGCTGGATCTGCTCGTAGATCTTCACCATCTGCAGCGGCCGCAGCAGCGGCAGCAGCAGCACGACGGTGCCCAGGAGATGTGCGCGGAGGAAGCGCAGGGGACCGAGGCCGCTGAGCCGGAGCCGCACCACGTAGTCGACGACGAAGACGCCCCACGACCCGAGCGTGACCGCGAGGCAGAGGTCCAGCCAGACCTGGTCCATGCCGTGGGCGAGTACCCGCACCGTGTACCCGGCGAGGAAGAGCAGAGATGCCACCGCGAGCGGCTTCTCCATGCGACGGTCCCAGCGCTCCTGATTCTCCGGCCTCACGTCCATCGGATCAGCATGGCCGCTGCATGGATCTTCCGCCCCGGCGACACGTTCCGAACGGGCGACGCAATATGCTGCACAGCATGACGACTGAGCCGGAGCAGCAGATCGGAGTGGGGACGCAGGACGCGTTCCAGCGCCTGTGGACGCCTCATCGAATGGCGTACATCCAGGGCGAGAACAAGCCGACCGGGCCGGGCGCCGAGGACGGCTGTCCGTTCTGCTCGATTCCGGCGAAGTCGGACGAGGACGGGCTGGTGATCGCCCGCGGCCAGAGCGTGTACACGGTCCTCAACCTGTACCCGTACAACGGCGGTCACCTCATGGTCGTCCCCTACCGCCACGTCGCCGACTACACGGACCTGGACGTGGCGGAGACGGCGGAGCTTGCCGACTTCACCAAGCGCGCCATGGTCGCGCTGCGGGCCGCCTCCGGCGCGCACGGCTTCAACATCGGCATGAACCAGGGCGCCGTCGCGGGCGCCGGGATCGCCGCCCATCTGCACCAGCACGTGGTGCCGCGCTGGGGCGGGGACACCAACTTCATGCCGGTCGTGGGACACACCAAGGTGCTGCCGCAGCTCCTCGCGGACACCCGGAAGATGCTGGCCGACGCCTGGCCCGCCACCATCTGATCCTTACGCGAAGGGCCCGGGCCACCGCGG
>NZ_JBHTSA010000157.1:0-16580 GCF_042795405.1 Streptomyces sp. NPDC056480
CCCCACGCGGGGCGTCGCCGTTTTCCCGGAGGAAGGATGCAATCGGAGGTCAGGCGCTCTTGAGCTCCTGCCGCTGCCGGCCCAGGCCGTCGACCTCCAGCTCGACGACGTCACCGGGACGCAGGTACGGCTTGGGCTCCGGCTGCCCCATGGCGACACCGGCGGGGGTGCCGGTGTTGATGATGTCGCCCGGGTAGAGCGTCATGAACCGGCTGACGTACCGGACGACCTCGGCGACGGGGAAGATCTGGTCCGAGGTGTGGCCGTCCTGCTTGAGCTCGCCGTTGACCCAGAGGCGCAGGCCGAGCGCCTGCGGGTCCGGCACCTCGTCGGCGGTGACCAGCCAGGGGCCGAGCGGGTTGAACGTCTCGCAGTTCTTGCCCTTGTCCCACGTGCCGCCGCGCTCGATCTGGAACTCGCGCTCGGAGACGTCGTGGGCGACGGCGTACCCGGCGACGTGGGCGAGGGCCTCCTCGTCGGTCTCCAGGTAGCGGGCGGTGCGGCCGATGACGATCGCGAGCTCCACCTCCCAGTCGGTCTTCACCGAGCCGCGCGGTACGAGCACGGTGTCGTCCGGGCCGACGACGGTGTCGGCGGCTTTGAGGAAGACGACGGGCTCGGCGGGGGTGGCCTGGCCGGTCTCGGCGGCGTGGCCGTGGTAGTTCAGCCCGATGCACACGACCTTGCCGATCCGGCCGACGGGCGGGCCGACACGCAGCCCGGTGGCGTCGAGCGCGGGCAGCACTCCGGCACCGGCGGCGGCCCGCACCCGGTCGAGGGCGGAGGCGTCGGCGAGCAGACTGCCGTCGATGTCGTCGACCAGCGCGGACAGGTCGCGAAGCGTCCCGTCCTGGTCGAGCAGGGCGGGACGCTCGGCTCCGGGCGGGCCGACACGCAGCAGCTTCATGGACTTCTCCCTGTGGTCGAGGCGGGCCCGGGAAAGGGCCCTGAGGTACCCCGGCCGATGGAGTGCGGCCATCGGAGGATTGGTCGATCCTCCAAGACAATGGGTCACTCGGCAAGACCCCGTTCAGCCACTGGACCCTTACGCGCGAGTAGCAAGCGGCGCGCGTCCCTTCTTCGCGCCCGCTTTACGCCCCTTCGCCCCGCCCGCCCGCGCCGGCTTCGCCCCGCCGCCCGCCGGTACCGTCTTCGCCCCGCCCGCCCGCGCCTGCTTCGCCCCGCCCGGCCGCGCCTGCTTCGCCTCGTCCGGCCGCTCCTGCTTCGCCCCGCCCTTCACCTCGCCCTTCGCCCCGCCCTTCGCCTCGTCCTCCTTGTCGCCCCGGTCGGGGCGCTCCCGGAAGAGAAGGGTGCGCTCGACGGCGGTCCAGGTGGTGCTGGTGACGACGTAGAGCGCGGCGGCGAGGGGGACGACGGCGACCGTGATCAAGGTGGCGAAGGAGAGCAGCGGCATCACCTTGGAGATGGCGCCCGCGCCCGGCGTGGGCTGGCCCAGGTCCAGGGGCTGGGCGGCGAGCTGCGCCTTCGTACGCCGGTACGTGTACGTGGCCACCGCGGCGACCAGCGCGAAGAGGACCAGGTAGACGCGGCCGGCCGGGCCGAAGGGGCCGCCGTGGGCGAGGGCGTCGGCCCAGTGGTCGCCGAGCGGGGCGGCGAGCAGGGTGTGTCCGGCCATCCGGTCGCCGGCGAACAGGTGGTACATCAGCAGGAACGCGGGCGCCTGGAGCAGGCTGGGCAGGATCCCGGCGAACGGCGAGACCTTCTCCCGCGCGTGCAGCTCCGTCACCGCCTTCCGCAGCCGCTCGGGGTTCTTGGCGTGCTTCTTGCGGAGCGCGGCGAGCTCCGGCGCGATCCGGGTGCGCGCCTTCTGCCCGCGGGCGGAGGCCCGGGACAGCGGGTGGACCGCGAGCCGGACGAGCATCGTGAAGAGGACGATCGCGGCGGCCGTGGCGGTGGTGGCGAAGAGCGGTTCGAGCAGGGCGGCGAGCCGCTCCACCAGGGAGCCGAAGGCGGAAAGGATGTCGGACATGGGGGAGCCCTCCGTGGGGTCTCGTCGTGCCGGGGAGATGTCGGGTCTCGGCATGACGGATCCGCGTGAGGCAGGTCCGGTGTGGGGTTGCTCCTACGCGGCCGTCGGAAGGGGACGGCCGGGAGCGCGGGGTCTGCGACGCCCCGCGGCGTCGGGATCGCGCTGGGGCAGGAAGGCGGTGCGCCGCTCGCGGTCGCGGATGGCGGTGCGCACGGCGGTGGGCGGCACGGCCGGGGCCGTACGGGCTCCGAACAGCGCGCAGACGACGGTGGTCGCGGCGAGCGCGACAGCGGCGGAGAGGCCGCCGCCGTCGGAGAGCAGCAGATCGGCGAGGGCGAGGAGGAAGAACAGCGGCGCGAGGACGCGCAGGACAAGGCTCCTGGTCGTCATTCCGCCACCTCCTCTCTCCCGTGTCACGTCGTGTCACCTCGTGTCACGTCACGTCCCGCCGTTTCTCACCGAGAGGACGTACGGAGCGGCCCAGGAGTTCCCGCGCCCGGGCCGTGTTTCAGAGATTCGCGTGATCCAGGGCGACGAGGAGCCGGCGGGGCGCGAGCAGAGCGCGGCTGACCGGGTCCGCGGGGTCCCGGTCGAGCCCCGCACCGGGCCGCATCTCGACGTCGGCGGGCGGTACGGGGACGCGGCAGGCCGGGCACTCGCCGTACGGGCCGAGTTCGGTGCCGCAGTCGGCGTGGTGGAAGTGGCGCACCGCCAGGGCCCCGGGAACCTCGGCCCGCCCCCAGGCGCCGAGCGAGCGCAGGACGGGCCAGAGGGCGAGACCGCGGTCGGTGAGCACGTACTCGTCGCGCGGGGGCGACTCCTGGTAGCGCCGCCGGTCGAGGACGCCGGCCTCGACGAGGGCCTGGAGGCGGGCGGCGAGGACGGCGCGGGGCGCGCCGAGGTGCACGAGGAAGTCGTTGTAGCGGCGGACGCCGTAGAAGGCGTCGCGCACGACGAGCAGGGTCCAGCGCTCCCCGACGACTTCGAGGGCGCGGGCGATGGAGCACTGCTGGTGGGCGTAGTCCTTGCCGAGAGCCATGGAATTCATCGTACCCAATCGAGGTTCAATGAATGAACCTTCCTGGTACCTTGACCGTCTCGCACAGAGTTCGTTCACCGAACCGACGGGTGGAAAGGTCCCCGCCATGCCCCAGCCCGCATCCACCGCCCACACCACCGCCCCGTCCCGGGACGCCCTCGCTCGCCCCCGCCCCCGCCCGGGGGCCACGCTCGCCGTCACCGCCGCGGCCACCGCCGTCGCGCTGATGAACTACACGGCGCCGATGCTCACCCTCCCCGACATGGCCGCCACGTTCGGCACCCCGGCCTCCGCCCGGGCCTGGCTGCTCAACGGCACCCCGCTCGGCCTCGCCGTCCTCCTCCTGGTGGCCGGCAGCCTCGCCGACGCGCACGGCCGCCGCCGGGTCTTCCTCCTCGGCACCCTCGCCCTCGGCCTCACCACCGCCCTCGGCGCCTTCGCGGGCTCCACCGCCACCTTCACCGCGGCCCGGATCGCCCAGGGCGCGGCGAGCGCGGCGGTCCTCGCGGGCAGCCTCGGCCTGCTGGCCCAGGCGTACCCGGCCGGCCGGGACCGGATCAGGGCGACCGGCATCTGGGGCGCGTCCGTCAGCGCCGGCATCGCCCTGGGCCCGCTCCTCGCCGGCGCGCTGAGCCTGGTGGACTGGCGGCTCGCGTACGAGGTCCTGGGCGCGGCGGCCCTGGTGATCGCGGGCGCCGGGGCGCGCCTGCTGCCGACCTCCGGCGCGGCCGAGGAGACCGGCGCTCCGCGCCCCCGCCCCGACATCGCGGGCGCGACCGCCCTCGGCCTCGCCCTGGCGGCCCTGCTCACCGCGCTCACCCTCGGCCGGGACGGCTGGCTGCGCCCCCAGGTGGGCCTCCTGCTGCTCGCCTCCGTCGCCCTGACGGCGCTGTTCGTGCGGGTCGAGCGGCGGAGCCGTACGCCCATGGTGGATCTGGCGCTGCTGCGGCGGCCGGCGTTCCTGGCGTCGACGCTGGGGGCGCTGTTCACGGGCCTGGCGGTGATCGGCCTGTTCAGCGTGGTGCCGGCGCTGCTCCAGGGCGGCGGTCCCGGGAGCGGGGCGGGGGCCGGGATGTCCCCGCTGGGCGCGGCGTGGCTGTTCGTGCTCTGGTCGGGCACGGCGTTCGTCGTGGCCCTGCAGACCCGGCGGCTCGCGGGCCGGCTCTCCGCCCCGTACCAGCTGGCCCTGGGCTTCGTCCTGTCGGCGGCCGGGGTCCTGGCCCTGCTCGGCGGCCTTGCGGGCCCGGCCGGCTCCTGGCCCCGCCTCCTCCCCGGCCTCCTGGTGGCGGGCGCGGGCAGCGGCCTCCTGAACGCCGCCCTGCCGCGCCTCGCGGTCGACTCCGTACCGCCGGAGCGCGCGGCGATGGGCTCGGGCGCCAACAACACCGCCCGCTACATCGGCTCCTCGGCGGGCGTGGCCCTGATGCTGGCGCTGGCGACGGCGGGCCCGGACACGGCGGTCCTGGTGGCGGCGGCACTGGCCCTGACGGGCGCGGGAGTCACGCTGGCGCTCGGACGACGGCAGCGTCGGTGAACTCCTCGCGGGCGAGCACGTCCGCGTCGGCGCGCCGGTCACCGCGCTCGGGCGGCCCGTACAGACTGACGGCCACGCTCACGAGCAGGTTGACGACGAGGGCGAGCAGCCCGGCGTTGACGCCCCACAGCGGATCGTTCCCGGAGAACACGAGCACGCAGACGATCACCACCCCGACCACGAGCCCGCACACCCCACCCACCACCGTCATCCGCCGCCACACGAGCCCCAGCAGCAAGAGGGGCAGGAGCTGGGCCATCCCCTCGTACGAGATGAGGGAGAGCCGCACGAGGGTGTTCGGCGCGGTGTACGTCATGAGGAGCGCGAGCGCCCCGGCGACGACCACGACGCACTGGGACAGCCCCTTCTCACGGGCCCGCAGCCGGGGCACCGGACTCAGCACGCTCCGCCCCCACATGGTGCCGATGACCAGCATGAACACGGCCATCGGCACGATCGAGGAGAGCGCGGCCGCGACGCCGACGATCCCGACGGCCCACGCGGGCAGCGCATCGGTGACCAGCTTGAACAGCGCGAGGTTCGACTCCGCGCCGACGAGCCCGGGGACGACGAAGAGGGCCGCGGTGCCGAGGAGCATGGGGACGAAGAGCAGGACGTTGTACGCGGGCAGCCAGACGGCGTTGCGGCGCAGCGTGTCGGCGTCGCGGGCGCCGAGGTAGCCGGCGACGGTGGTCGGGAAGATGACGACGGTGAGGGAGTTGAGCACGGTGGTGGAGGCGAACCAGCCGACCCCGTATCCGCTCTCCTCGCCGCCGTGCCCGGGAAGCTTCAGCCACTCGCTCTTCTCGTCGACGAGCCGCCCGAAGAACTCCCCGAACCCCCCGAAGTAGTGCAGGGGCACGTACACGAACAGGAACCCCAGGGTGAGCACGACGAGGGCGTCCTTGAGCACGGACACCCAGGCGCTCCCCCGCAGCCCGCTCACCACCACGAACCCGGTGGTGACGGCGAAGGCGAGGAAATAGGCGAGGTCGAGACCGATGGTCCCGTACGAGATCGTGGAGACGACCACGCCCATGCCGGTGATCTGGAGCTGGATGTACGGCAGCAGGAACACGGTCGCGAGCACGGCGACGGCCGCACCGAGCCACGGCCGGCGGTACCGGTGGGCGGCCATGTCGCTGAGGGCGACGAGGCCGTGCTTGCGGGCGTACCCCCAGAGCATGGGCCCGACGACGTAACCCACGGCGTAACCACAGGACATGTAGGCGACGACGTAGAGCACGGGGGCGCCGTAGTCGTAGCCCCAGCCGGCGGCGCCGAGGTAGCTGAAGCTGGTGTACCCCTCCCCCGCCATGAGCACCCAGATGAACACCGGCCCGAGCGAACGCCCGCCGACGGACCAGGCGTCGAGCCCACCGGTCTGATGCCGGCGCACGGCGAGCAGCCCGAGCACGACGGTCAGCACCATGAACACACCGAAGACGGACACGGCCACCGCCGCGGAACTCACGACCGGTCCCCCCGCCGGGCGAGGGCGACGGCCACCGGGGTGACGAGGGTCGCCCCGAACAGCCAGAGAACGAACAACGGCACCCGGTTCACGAACGGCAGCGCGACGACGAACAGGAGGTACGGAACAAGGAGCCACAGCAGATGGGGCCGACGTCTGATCACCCGGTCGACCCTAACTAGGGGACCAGCTTCGCCCAGACGACGAGCCGATAGGCGCTGCTGAACTCGGGGGTGCAGGTGGTGAGGGTGAGATAGGCACCGGGAGCGTCGTACCCGTACGAGGGCTTGACGATCGACCGGGGCACGGCCCGGACGACCCCGACGTCTCGGGGCGCGGTGCGGGGCAGGATCCGATCGACGCGATAGGTGTACGTGGCGCCCCGGGTCCGCACGGAGATGACATCGCCCTCGGCGAGCCGGTTGATGTACCGGAAGGGCTCGCCGTGGGTGTTGCGATGCCCGGCGAGAGCGAAGTTCCCGGTACGACCGGGGGCCGCGGTCCCCGGGTAGTGCCCGACATACCCCTTGTCGAGGACGGACCGCTTGGAGACGCCGTGGGCGACGGGGACGGTGAGGCCGAGCCGGGGGATACGGAGGACGGCGAAGGCGGCGGAGGGGGCGGAGGCGGCCGTGCCGGCACCGCCCGGGACGGGACCGCCGGAGGGGACGACGGTGTCACCGGAGGGAGCGACAGGGGGCGAGGAACCACCGGCACCGGTGGTGGCGGCGGGCTCGGGACCGGGGGCGGGCTCAGGACCGGACTCGGGACCGGGGGGAGAGATGTCCCACTCCCTCTCGAGAACACGCACCTGCTGAAGGGCCTCGGCGCGGGCCCGCTGGTTCGTCCACCAGAGCTGATGCACCACGAGAAGCAGAACGACAACACCACAGGTGACGACGGTCTCGGCGCACACCCACAGCACGCGCGCACCGGTACGGCGCCGCCCTCGCGACTGGACGACGACCGGCACCCGCTGCCCCACCCTGGCCCGCACGCGGGGCACGATAAGCGCTGAGGCGCCAACTCTCCAGGGCCGTACAGCAGTACGGTGGAGAGCATGCGCCCCGACACGCCTGCCGCCCACGCCACCGAAGCCGAGCGCCTGCTGCGCACGGCAGCGCAGTACCCGGGAGACCGGGAACCGCTGCACCTCCAGGCCGCGGCACACCTGGAACTGGCGGGCGACCGCCAGGCAGCGACGGCCCTGTACGACACGCTGCTCTCCTCCTCCCCCGCGAACCCCCTCCTCATCAGGTCGCTGAAGGCGGCCAACCTGTGGGAGTACGGCCACGAGGCGGAGGCCCGCGCGATCATCGAAGGGGTCCGGAGCGCACGGCCGACGGACGCGGCACCGTGGGAGATCGCGGCGGAGACGCTGGAGGCGCACGACGAACTGGAGGCGGCGGAGCAGACGCTGACGGAAGCGGCGGCGCTGCTGGTCACGTCCGCGGAACTCCCCCACGCGACGCAGTCGCTCCTGATCACCCGCCACCGCATCCGCCGGATGCTGGCACTGGAGCACGACGACTGGGACGCCCAGGCGGACCGCCTGCACACGGCGGACGTCCCGCTGGACGAACTGCACGACCCGAAGCGCCTGTGGTCCCTCGGCTCCTCGGACCCCGCGGAACTCCAGGCGGAGATCACCCGCCTCCGCTCGGAACTGGGCACCTACCGCACGGCCCTCTCCCGCCCGTTCCCGGTGGCGGTCCTGCACTGGCCGGAACCGGAACTGGACGAGCTGCTCGCGGCGTACCCGGAACTGGAGGCGGAGTACCCCACGTACAGAGCCCACCTGACGGACATCGAGGCCTCCCTCAGAGAACTCGCCCAGGCGGGCACCCCGAACCTGGGCATCGTCCGAGCCACGGTCCCCTCGTACGAAGCCTTCGCAGCCTCAGAATCCACCCACCCGTCGAACGCGGACCTGCTGCCCCAGTACGCGACGACGCTGGCGGCCCGAGGCAGGGCGACGGCTTGGCCGCCGGCGGGGGGCGAGGGGTGCTGGTGCGGGTCGGGGAACGCGTACGGGGAGTGCCACGGAGGCGCTCAGGCGTAGCGCGCACTCACGAGAGGAGGCGACGGTTGAGTAACCCGGACCGCTGGGTGCCCCCAGAGGGCTCCTGGGCGTCCTCTGCTGCGAGACGCCGCAACATGCAGGCAATCCGAAGCCGGGACACCAAGCCCGAGTGGCTCTTGCGCCGTCTGCTGCACGCGCAGGGGCTCCGCTACCGCGTGGCGGCCAAGCCTCTTCCTGGTCTGCGCCGCACCGCTGACATCGTCTTCGGCCCCACCAAAGTGGCTGTCTTCGTCGATGGGTGTTACTGGCACGGCTGCCCCGAGCACTACGTCCCGCCAAAGACGAACCCTGGCTACTGGTCGGGGAAGGTCGCGGGCAACATGGCCCGCGACCGAGACACCGATCAGCGTCTCACCGACGCCGGCTGGACAGTTCTGCGCTTCTGGGAGCATCAGCCACCCGAGGAATGCGCGAGCGAGGTTTTCCGTGTGGTCCTCGACCGCCGGGAAGAGCTGTCAGAGGGGAAGCTCAGGCGCAACGAGTGACGGATCGTCCTCCGGGTCAAATTCCGGACTGGGATCGGCGTGCAAAGAGCCGGTGCGAGAGAGCGCTTCCCTGATGCTCTCTCCAACCGCTGCAGCGACGGGCGCCGGGAAAGCATTACCGACCTGCCGGTAACGCGCAGTCTTCCCGCCTCCCTTGAATTCCCATGATTCCGGGAAGCCCTGAATCAGCGCTGCCTGGGCAACCGTGAGCTTGGGACCGCGCTCCAGGGTGCCGAGGTCGCGATCGGGGTCGACCATCTTGTCCTCGTCGTTAGCCACGCCCATGCCGTCTACACCGAGGGCAGCCCATGCCTTCTTCGCTCTCGTAGGGCCGAGGTCCGCTCCACCATGCTTCTTGGAGCCACCCACAAGCGTAGGCGCGACAGTTCCCTTGATGGCGTCGCCCAGCCACTTCTGATAGCGAGGAGAGTCATCGCCACCAAGCCTCCGCGCCATCGACGGCCCCAGCTTCTCCGCGACCGTCACGATCTTCCGCTGCGGCACCGGCCAGGTGAAGCCCCGGTACTCATCCTCGCGGATTGCAACCAGGATGGCGCGAGGGCGGAGCTGCGGGACACCGAAGTGCTGAGCCTCCAAGACCCGCCAGCCGCAAATCACGTACCCAGCCTTGCGGAGCCGGTTCTTGATGTGATTGCGGTAATAACGGAACTTCCGCTCAGGCTCGATCAAGCCTCGCACGTTCTCAATCATGACTGCGCGCGGTTGGAGCTGCTCAACGAGATCGAGCATGGTCGGAAAAAGATCCCGCTCGTCCTCAGGACCGAGCTGCTTTCCCGCGGCGGAGAACGGGGGGCAGGGAACGCCCCCGGCAAGGAGATCGAGCTCGCGTGGCTTCAGCAGGCCTGTCTCGCTCCCCGGGCTGACCTTGCTCTTTCCGTCTCCCAGTGGAGCCGGCACCTCTTCCAGCGGGCGGAAGTCCTTGACGTCCACCTCGCGGATCAGGCAGTGCTCCTTCTCCCAGCGCCAGTCCGGCTGGTGCTCGATGTTGTGCCGCAGTGTCTCAGCGGCATGCTTATCGATCTCCACGAGCGCGAGGTGCCGGAAGCCAGCCTGGTGAAGCCCCACAGCTTGGCCACCGGCACCCGCACAGATCTCGATCGAGGTCAGCTTGCGGTCGGTGGTACCCATGGGCCCCTCCAAATGCGGTGTCTACAGACAGGCAAGTGTCGCATCCCGCACCGACAGGTATCACGAGCAAGCCCACCGACTACTCCTGGCGATCAGCTCTCCACGAGCGCTTCCAGGTCACCTTCCAGCTCTTCCCGCACCGAGGCAGGGAGCTGCCGGTACATGCCCCAGGCCTTCTCCACCGGGCTTAGGGACCGGAAGTCGTCCTTCATCCAGGCCAGCAGGTTGCGCTTGCCATGCACCGGCAGCTCCTTCATCCGGTCCCAGACCTGTTCCTTGGTCATCTGTACACCGGTGAGATGCTTCACGGTCTCGTTGCACCGGGCACATTCGGTGATCAGGTCTTCGGCATTCGCGCCACTGCCGGACTTGTGCGGATTCACATGCCCAAGCGTGAGCCGTGCATGGGTACCAGGCTCGTCCGCGTACTGCTCCGCTGCTGCCACTCCGCAGCGGCGGCACATATGGCCATCCCTTTCGTACACGTATCGCCTGGTCCTCGCACTAATCTGACGCAACCCCGCCGCCCGATGCTCCGGCTCCCAGACAGGCAAGCCGATCTTCTCCAGGTACAGCTGATCCGGCTGCAGGCTGGGCTTGTCACGGTAAGTGAGGATCACCCAGTCAGCAGGGCGCAGATCACGCATACGCCGGTCTACCTGCTCGGTGCCTTGGACAGCCTCGCGGATCGATGCCTTCGAGAAGACCCCGCCTTCACCCACCTCGTCGCGCAGCCACAGAGCCACACGCACGCGAGCACCCAGCGATTCATCGCGCCAGCTCATCTCCGCCGCCATCGACTCCCCCGATAATCGCCCAAACGTTCGAGTTGCACTCGTTCGAGCGACAGGCTACTTGCCGCCACTTGCCCCGGCAAGTGGCGGCAAGTGCTGCTACCGACGGATTCCCCTCCCCCACAGCGGGCACTCAGCGCGTCGGACGCACCCCCATGTGGCTCAGCAGCGCTTCCATGTCACTCGGAGCGAGGCCCGCCGCGACCGCCGGCTCCTCCTCCAGGTCGGCGAGCTGCTGAACGGACGGGTCATCGAGGATCTTCCCCATGAAGTCCAGCTTCTGCTCCAGCCGGGTCATGACCACCTCGTCAATGGTGTTGCGGGCCACCAGGACCGTGGCGTTTGTGTCCGTGTCAGGAGCCAGCCCAAGACGATGGATGCGATCCATGCTCTGCAAGAACCGTCCGGCCATGAAGTCCCGATCCACATAAACGGCGTCATGGCATACCTGATGCAGACTGATTCCTTCACCCAAAGTGGCGGGATTGGAGATCAGCACCATGCAGTCCGGATCCTCACGGAACCGACGCAGCTGCTCCTCCCGGTCGGATGTTCCGCCATACACCACTGCTGGCCCGAACTTCGCAAGCAGCTTTTCAAGCGTCGCAAGACTTCTGACGAATGTCGTCCAGACAAGCGTCTTACGCCCCCTCTCCGCGTTCTCGGCAACGATGAAGGCGGCTTCCTGATACTTCGGAGACATCTCATGGTCTGGCAGGTTCTGCATCAATGAATACAGCGAGCTACCCTGCGGCACTTCCAGCGGAGGCAGCTGGTACGCCAGCGGGTCATACCGGTTTGCCCCTTCCACCAGGAGAGCGGGGCATACGGCAGCCATCAGCAAACGCAGGGCAGTTCTGCCCAGCGCGCTGAGGTCGTCCCGTGCCGCCGCACTGCCCTCACCGCCGACCAGCGACGTGTAGATCTCCTCATGCAACTGCGGCATGTCGACGTAGCGCATCTGGAGAGACATCGGAGGAAGCCCGAGCTCTTGCTTGGTCGTGCGGGTAAACAGCGGCCGTAGCACTGAGCTGGCGTAGGCGAGATCACCGCCGGCAACTGCTTGTGTAACAGTGCGCTGTCCGTGCCCAGGCCAGACGAAGCCGAGGAGATTCTCAAGATCCTTAGCCCCGTTGGGCGCCGGCGTGCCCGTGAGGATCAGCCTGCGACGGGCGAGGGGCCCTAGTGCCATACAAGCGGCGCCATATGTCCCCCGGGCACCGAGCTTCATCCGGTGCGCCTCATCAAGAATGATCATCGACGGAGCTGCCCTCAGCCAGGACGCCAGCATGGCCAGCGAACGGTCCAATCGTTCATAATTGACAATCAGCACCTCCGCCCACTGGTCGTAAGACTTATCCAGAATGTCTGTACGCAGCGGGTGCCGGAAGCAGACGGCACTTTCGTACTGCCATGACTCATACGCAGACTTCGGGCAGACGATGAGCAGCCTGCGAGCTTCACCCTTCGCCTTCTGTGTAGCATAGACAGCAAGCCCAACACGGGTTTTACCTGCCCCAGGAACACTGAAATTGGCGCCGTGCCGCAGCGAGATCAGCTTCGCGATATCTCGCTGTTGAAAGTCGCTGAGATCAGCCTTCCATTCATCACCCAGGAGAAAAGGAATGTCGTCGGGTACGACCTCCTCCGGACTTTCCGGGGAATCCAAGCGCTGCTGAGCCGCCCGAGCATCCTGGAGGACCCCGACAACCAACTCCTGCAGCTCCGCGGCCCATTCAACGCCTGCCGGATGAGGCCAGGAGGAGAGCGCGTTCAGCCCCCCGAGCAGGTCATTGAGTTCCACGACAGCAGCGAGCGGGCCGAGCTGGCCTCCCGAGCGGAAGCGGGCGGCCAGCTGGACGAGATCGTTCCGGTACTCATCAGTCGTCCTGAGAACGACCTTGGTCCGCGTCTCGTCGAAGTCAAGGCGGAGTGAGACCGTGACAGCGTCCTGCGACATCAAGACGCCTCCAGAGCCACGGCTTCAAGCAGCCAGGCCACACCGTCACCAGGAGTCGCCGCACCACGCCCCGCCTGCTGCGCGAGCTTCCGCAGGCTTTCCCGCAGCTTCAGCACCGCCTCGTCGAATGCCTCCTCGTCAAGGCTGCGCGAAGCGCGCGCCTGGACAAGCTCGATGACACTCAGGTCGATGTCGGCGCAGGCGTCTGCGAGCCGGGCCGGCGCCATTTGCTTGCGCTTCTTGAGCCGGGCGTCACGGCCAGCCGCGTCAATGGCCTTGTCAAAGGCGTCCTTTACCCCCTCGAAGACATCCTGCGCCTCCCGCCTGTCCTGCTCCGGGAGCGTGGAACCGGTCGCGCTGGCCATTGCCTTGGCCCGGAGCACCTTGTCATTGATGGCGCGAGCAGAGGAAACCGCGGAAGAGGGACCGGGAAGCGTCACACCGCTCAGACCTGGCACAGTCACCGCCGCTCGTTCGACCGCCGGCTCACTCAAACCGCCCGGGATCGTGCGCGACAGGTACCGGTCGCGGAAGCCCTCGTCGATATGCCGTACATCCGTCTTCGCGAACCCCAGAATGATGGCGGCCATCCGGAGTTCCTTCAGGACATCAGCCCGATCAGGCTCAACCGCGGCAAGCTTCTCGTAAGCCCGGTGCAGCTCCTTGAGCTTCTCCTGATGGTCTTCAAAGTCGACCAGCCTCAGTCCTGCGCCGCCGCCGCTCTGGCTCCGGTCGATCTGCTCCCTGATCGTGCTGAGAATCCACCTCTCCTGCTGGTAGGTGGACACCCGGATGCGGAAATCCTTAGCAATGGCGTCAGGCGTCCGCCCCAGAGAAGCCTGCTCCTCCATGGCCAGGAGCCGGTTGATATACGAGTAGTCGCGCCGGTGATCACGACGAAGCTGAAGAGACAGCTCCACCGAGTTGATGTCCGCCCAGGTAAAAGACTCAGGTAGCACACCCACCCGCATCGTCTGCTGTCCCAGCTCACGAAGCGCCGCTGTACGGGTGTTGCCGTTGACCAGGATTCCGTGATGGGTGATCAGGCCGGGGTCATTCTGGCCAAACTGCTGAAGGCTGTCCCTCAGCTTGTCGAAGTCCACATCCCGCCGGTCCGGGTTGGCCGGGTCAGCCTTGAGGAGGAATTGCAGGTACTCCTGGCTCTCTCCACCCCACGGATCCCTGCTCAGAGCCGCGTCCTTAGCCGGCGTATGGCTTCGCTGCGCCCTGATCCGGTGCGTGCCCGGGTTGTAGTAGACGGCGTCGATCGGGTAGTCGATCACCTCGCAGTGCAGTGGCTGGCCGTTCCAGTCGACCGTCACCGTCTCCCGGGTTCCACCGGAGTTCCTCACGTCGTCAAGCCGCTTCCTGACCAGCTCGCTGAACTCACCAGCACGCGGCGGCGGCGGAAATACCTGTGTCATCTGCTCTGCGTCCCTTCGTCTGCTACTTATCCATGCCGCGCAAGGCGTCCCGTACCGCGTTCCGTGCGTCCTCCGGCAGGGTCCGGTACTCACCCCAAAGCCGTTCCATCGGGCCCGGATTCCTCAGCCCAGCCTCCAGCCAGTCCGCGAACACCGCACGCTCCAGCACGGAGAGACGGCCCAGGGTTCGGACGATGCTCCCGACATCCACCTGCCGATCACGTCCTCCAACGCGACACCTGTTGCACTCCGTGACAAGCTGCGTCTCAGTTCGCCCATCCGGCATCAGCACCTGCCGGCGGGCCACATCCAGCTGCGCATCCTGGCCGGCTGCGTCGCCGAACGACTCGCCCGCGCCGATTCCACAGGACCGACAGAGGAAGCTGTCAGCCAGTAGCACCTTCGTCCGCTGAGCCGCAGTCAGCCCAGCTTTCTCCTTCGGAGACTTGGACTGCCCCGGCAGCCATACCTCCGCCCCCTTCTTGACGAACCGCTGCTCGTCAAGATTGAGCGACTCATCCTCGCGGCGGGTGTCGATCTGCCAGCCGTGGTCACGCAGGTCCCGCACACGACGGTCGATCTGGGCCACCTCGGGAAATGCGGCGCGCAGTTGCCCCTTCGTGAAGACGTTTCCCTCCTTGACCACAGATGCCAGCCAAAGCCCGGCCCGCACCTTGCTTCCGTACTTCCTGTCGAGCCACGACGGCATTGTCACGACGACCTCCGCTCTACGAGCACCATGCGGAGCCATGCGCCACGGGCACACGAACGCCGCGATGCACAGCAACCCCCCCGGAGCTTCCGGCTGGCTCACCCATTGAGCATCGATGACACAGCAGGCGTCTACCCCGAACCCACATTGCGCGCAACACAGGCAAAGGCGCTTACTGCAGAATGGATTGACTACTCCTTACAGGGATCGGTGATGACGTCGATGGGCTCGGGAAGCAAGAAGAGGGCGGACTTACCACCTGGCCGCGAGGCCCTTGCCAGTCTCATCACATCGCTCTACCAGAACTTGGCCGTGGCCTCCCTCACTCAAGCCGCAGAGCTGCTGGCTTCGAGGAACTGGCGGAAGAGTCCGAGCGAGATCTCCCGCTATCGCAGCGGCGGCCGAAAGCCACCGCTTGGCTTCGTTGAGCAGCTCCACGCCCTGGCTGTTGAGAGAGCAGGGGCCCAGGCAGTGGGGCATGCCCTGGCTCAAGTACGCCGGATCCACGCCGCCGCCGAGCCAACACTCTGCCGGGCCTGCTCCCCTCTACGAGAGGAGAACGAGCGGCTCCGGAGCGAGAACAGCCGGCTGATCGCTTCCCAGAAGTCGGGAGCATCCCGAACACCCTTTGCTGACCGCACAGTCGAGGAGGTGACTCCGCTGCCGGTCCCCCAGACTTCAGGGGACCGGCAGCGGAGCGCTCGCGACATAGCTGCCGCACGGCAGCTGGCCTCCACCGCCGCCGACCTCCACGGAAGTGGCCAGACGAGCCACGCAGTCACGTGGCTCCACGACGTGTCAGCGTCGTTGACCCCACTGGAAAGTGCGGCATCGATCGCGCTGCTCCGCCAGAAGGAAGGTCAGCTCGCCGACACGGCTATTGGCATCCATGGCCGTACCCGTCCTGAGAGGGACGTCATCCTCATCGCGCTTGAGCTGTACGAATTCGGCCTGGCAGACGATGCCGGCGCGCTCCTCAAGGCAGCTGCTGAGTAGCCTGACGGTGCCCAAGCCGCTGCACCAACAAGTGGGCTTGTTTATAAGGGAGAAGGGGAGAATCGTGCCTGCGCAGTTCATCGAGGTGCCGGTCATCGCCGACGTGGTCGGGGGCCATGCCGGACGACTCGACGACTTCAAGGGCGGCGTGGAATCGATCATCCGCCTGCGGCCGGAGTTCCCCGTGGAGACCCTGCAGGGCATCGAGGAGTTCTCGCACCTCCAGGTCACGTGGTTCTTCAACTTCGGGTCCCCGGACGATGTCGCGCTTCACGCGCGCAGCCCCCGCGACAATCCCGCCTGGCCGGCGACCGGCACCTTCGTTCACCACAATCATCGTCGTCCGGCGCGGCTGGCCACTTCCTTTCCGAGACTGCTCAAGGCCGACGGGCACGACCTGCACGTCGTGGACCTCGATGCCGACGACGGCACTCAGATCGTCGACCTTGTCGCCGTGTTCCAGGAGATGCTTCCTCGCGGGCCGGTGACTCAGCCGACGTGGCCGGGCGAGATGCTCGCGGACTACTGGCGGGACGTCTCCGAACGCTGAGGTGGGCCCATCAGGTGGGCCGGATTCGTGGGCTTCTGGTGGGACCGCCCTCTTTCCGAGAGTCGCTCCTTCCGGTGGTGCGTCAAGGGCGCTCCTTCGTCGCGTCGCTGCGGGATGGCCTTCGGCCACCCTTGACCCACCACCTCCAGGAGCGAAGACACTCTCGGAGGGCGGTCCGGGGGGCGGGGTCCACGCCGGGCTTCGGGCATCGGCCGGGCGTCGCGTGCGTGTGCCGGTCGGTGGGTGGGGGCTTGGTTTGCGGCCGAGGTGGGTGGGCTTCCGTCGGCCGGTTGGGGGTGCGCGGTTGTTGAATGGGGCGGCCTGGCTCCGGCTCAGCGGCGGACGGTTGTCCGGGGTGGGGCTTCAGGCCCCGCTGGTCTGTCCCGGTGG
>NZ_JBHTSA010000158.1:0-16452 GCF_042795405.1 Streptomyces sp. NPDC056480
CCCCGGGGCGGCCCTCCGCCGTTCTCGGTAGGGGCGCGGGCGCGATCCCGAGGGTGGCTTCCTGACACACTTCGAGGTCCGCGTGCGAGCGGGAGCGACGGTGTCCGCCTCTGGACACCCTTGGGGTGCCGCGGAGTTCGGATCGCGTACCGCTGTCCGACTCGAAGGCCGGCGGACGGCGACCGCGCCCCGCTGTGGCACCATCCTCGGAGCGTGCGAGTGCGATTCGACAGGGGGGTGGCGAGATGCCACTGGTTGCGATTCAGCCTTCCTACGGGAATTCCGTGGCTCGGCGGCATTGGGGTGACACGCTCGACAACAAGGTGTCCTTCGGGAAGGGCAAGCACGGAGCCGCGTTGTCCGGCAAGCAGCACGAGGCCCTGATGAGGCTCCATCCCTCGGGCACGGCCCGATTCTGGGGCGCGACCGCCGTGCAGGACAAGAACATGACGCGGCTGCGCACAGGGGATGTCGTGCTGTTCACCGGGCAGAAGCTGGTGAGGGGCATCGGTGAGGTCGGTGTCGCGTTCAGGAACGCGGAATTCGCCGACACCATGTGGACACCTGACGCCGAAAAGGGCAGCTGGCACAACGTCTACAGCCTTCTGGCCTTCCGTCACACGGAGATCCCCTACTCGGAGATCTGGGATCTGCCGAGCTTCAACGCGGGTGACAACTTCATGGGGCTCCGGATACTCGAGGGTTCCAAGGCCGAGGAGATCCTCGAGGGGCTGGGGATCGGCACGTCCACCGAGGAACGGCGCAAGTCCGTCCGAGACGCTGAGGTGGCCAGGGCCATCGCCCAGGGCACCAAGGTGGTACCTGTCGAAGGGTTCCACACCTCGCATGCCACCTACCGGCGCGACGAGCGGGAGATACAGGTGCGCCGGGCCGAGCCTCTTCTGGTCGCGGAGTACAAGACGACCCTGCACGGCGCCGAGGTCGACCGGTTGCGCACGCCGTCAGGGATCACGGACCTCCACGTGGTGGGCGGCGACGGGACGGAGATCATCGAGGCCAAGAGCGGTGCCGATCACAGTTACGTGAGGATGGCGCTCGGTCAGTTGCTCGACTACGCGCCGCACAGCCCCCTCCCGGCCGACCGGCTCGGTGCCCTGTTCCCGGTTCGTCCCGCGGAAGCGGACATCGCGCTCCTGCATCGCTACGGGATCGACTGCCTCTTCCGCACGGCGCCGGGTGCGTTCGAGCGGCTCGCGGCGCCGGACGAGGTCAGGGACCGTATGCGCGACCTGTGGTCAGGGTGATGTCCGCGACCACGTCCGGCCCGTCCAGCCGTCTCCGGGTCCTGGAAGCCGACAGCCGGTCCCCTGTCGGGAACGTCAGTGCGAAATCGGTCCTGCTGTTCGCGTGGCGGAGGGATGGCGGAGGGCGGCGCGCCGGGGGTGCTCACTCCTTCGGGTGAGATCGTCGGGGGGTGTTCCCCGGTGGGGTGTGCGGTCGGCAGAATCGACGCGGCCGCAGGGGCGGACCTGTGGGCCGCAGGGCCTTCGGGCGCTGTCGGGGGCTCGGGAAGGGCCGTGCATGATCCGTACGAGGTCGTTGGTCTCCGATGGCTCCCGGCTCCGCCGGCTGGCCCCGCTCGCTCTTCCCACCGCGTGGGGTGCGGTGGCCGTGGCATGGAAGTTCGGCTGTCCGCTGGCCCGGCAGCCCGGGCTGCCGATGAGGATCGCCACCAGTGTCGTCTTTCTCACCGTGGGCATCGGGCTCGTGCTCGGGGTGCGGCGCGGGTTCGCGCGGGAGCTGGCGCTCGTGCGGGCCGTCGCCGACGCCACCCAGCAGGTGCTGCTGCGCCCGCCGCCCGCCCGGCTCGACGGACTCGCCCTCGCCGCAGGGCAGTTGTCCGCCTCGCGGGGGGCGTCCGTCGGCGGGGACCTGTACGAGGCGGTGGCCACCCCGTACGGCGTGCGGATCGTCATCGGGGACGTGCGGGGGCATGGCCTCGCGGCGCTGGGCGCCGTGGTCGCCGTGCTCGGGAGCTTTCGTGAGGCCGCGCACGACGAGGCCGAGCTGGGCGGGGTGCTGCGGCGCCTCGAGCGGGCCCTGGAGCGGCATCTGCGGGAGCGGGCCCGGGACGAGCATCCGGCGCGGAGCGGAACGGCGCCCGAGCATCCGGCGGCGGAGGAGTTCGTGACGCTGCTGCTCCTCGAGGTCCGGTCCGACGGGCGGCTCTCCGTGCTCAACTGCGGCCACCCCGGCCCGTACCGCCTCGGCCGCACCGTGGAGCTGCTTCCCGTCGGCGACCCGCTGCCCCCGCTCGGGGTCCTGCCGCTGCCCGCCGCCCTCGCGCCGTACACCGCTGCCCGGTTGAGGCCCGGTGAGACGCTCGTCCTGTACACCGACGGCGCGGAGGAGGCCCGTGACCACCGGGGCCGGTTCTTCGCGCTCGACACCGCGCTGGCCGGGATGCGCGGCGCGGCGCCCGCGGCGCTCGTGCGTGAGGTCCACGCCGCCCTGCTGCACCACACGGGCGGGCGGCTCACCGACGACGTCGCCCTGCTCGTCGTGCGCAACGACCGTGTCCGGGTGCCGGCGCAGCCCGCCGAACCCGGGCTGCGCCGCCCCCGGCCCGCCCCCTCCTCCCACTGTTGAGAAGAGGGGCCGGGACCGGTGCCGCCCGCCCCGCCACGGAGTGTCGGGCAGATCAGCGGGGCGGGCGACACGGACCGGGCGGCCGCACTGTTTGAGGGGGGAGCCGGCGGCCCGGTCTTCGCCTTGCGGCGAGAAGCACAGTCAAGCGGTACGGGGACGAGCACGGCAGAGTACGCGGACCGGAAGAACGAGTACTTCGTTCACACCCCGTGCGAAATCCTCCCGTAGCCGTCGGGGAGCGCTGACTCGAAGGGGTTCTCCGGAGTAGTTCGGTCCGTACGAATTCGGCCACCGCTACGCTGAGTTCACCGCGATCGAGCCGAGCGGCCGGGGCGGACCGGAGCGACCGGAGCGGTCATGCAGCCCAACACCTTGCTCGATGCCCTGCTCGACGAAGCGGGCGTCTCGAACGCCGGCCTCGCCGCCCATGTGAACCGGGCCGGCCGGGCCCGGGGCCTGGCCCTGCGCTACGAACACACCGCTGTGGCGCGCTGGTTGAAGGGCCAGCGGCCGCGCGGGCAGGTGCCGGACCTGATCTGCGAGGTGCTCGCCGCCCGGCTGCACCGGCAGGTGACCCTGGACGACATCGGCTTCGGGGTGCCCGACGGGCCCGTGCTCGCGGTCGGTTCACCGCTCTCCGGGTTCGTCGAGCGCGCGGCCGCCCTGTGGCGGTCCGACGAGCAGCAGCGGCCGCACATAGTCGCCGCCCCCGCCGTGACCGGCACACCGGCCGTGATGCCCGTATGGGAGTGGGAGAACCCGCCGGAGGACGTGGACGTCTCCCGGATCGGCCGGACGACGGTCTCCGTCTCCGACATCACCGTGCTGAGCGCCGCCCGGTCCCACTACGAGCAGATGTACCGCAAGGCCGGGGGCATCGCGACCCGCGCCCGGATCGTCGGCTTCCTCACCGCCGAGACGGCGCCGCTGCTGCGGGGCTCGTACAGTGACGCCCTCGGCCGGCGGCTGCACCGTGCCACCGGCGGGCTCGTGGCGGTGGCGGGCATCTGCGCGTACGACGCCGACGCGCACGGTCTGGCCCAGCGCTACTTCCACCAGGCCCTGCGGCTCGCGAAGGCGAGCGGGGACCGGGGCCTCGGCGCCTATGTGATCGCGCTCCTCGTCAACCAGTCGCTGTTCATGGGGGAGTACCGGCAGGCGGTGGCGTTCGCGGAGGCGGCGCTGCGGACGGCCGGGCGGCAGATCACTCCGGCGCTGGCCGCCGATCTGACGGCGATGCAGGCGAAGGCGTACGCGCATCTGGGCGACGGCTCTGCCGCGCTGGCCTGCATCCGGCGGGCCGAGGCCGCGGCCGAGCGGATCAGCCCGGGGGACGAGCCGGCGGAGACGGGCTATGTCCAGCCGGGTCTCGTCAACGTCCAGGTCGCCGAGGCCCTGCTCAGTCTGGGTGATCTCGGCGCGGCCCACGAGCACGCGGCGATGGCCGTAGGGGTGCCCTCGCACGACCGGGGCCGGGTGCACCGGCTCGCCATGCTGTGTCAGATCGAGCTGCGCCAGGGGGAGGCCGACGCGGCGGCGCGGACGGCCTTGGAGATGACCGAGCGGGCGCGGGGGATGGAGTCGCGGCGGCTGCGCGACCGGCTGCGGCAGGTGCGGGAGCACCTCCTGGCCAGCGGTGGAGGCGACGCCCGGGAGGCGGCGGCGCTGATCGACGGGGCGCTGCGCGTTCCCCTGTGAGCCGCGAACTGCTGCGATATTGCCACCAAACAAGCACCGACCAGTCGGAAGGTGGCAAGAACGTGCAGTGGACGAAACTGAGCGAACGCTCTGTCTATGAGAATCGCTGGTTCCAGGTGAACCTCGCGGACGTCGAACTCCCGGACGGCCGCCGCCTCGACCACTATCTGATCCGGCTCCGCCCGGTCGCCGTCGCGACGGCCGTCAACGAGGCCGACGAAGTCCTGATGCTCTGGCGCCATCGCTTCATCACCGACAGCTGGGGCTGGGAACTGGCCGCCGGAGTCGTCGAGGACGGCGAGGAGATCGAAGTCGCCGCCGCCCGCGAGATGGAGGAGGAGACCGGCTGGCGGCCGGGGCCGCTGCGCCATCTCCTCACCGTCGAGCCCTCCAACGGCCTCACCGACGCCCGCCATCACCTCTACTGGGCGGAGACGGCCACCTACACGGGGCCGCCCGAGGACGCCTTCGAGTCCTCGCGGCGGGCCTGGGTGCCGCTGAAACAGGTCCCCGACATGATCGCCCGGGGCGAGATCCCGGCCGCGAACATGGCCGCGGGGCTGCTGATGCTCCACCATCTGCGGCTGGGCTGAGCAGCGGGTGAAACAGCCGGACGGCCCGTACCTGTGCGTGTGTACGGGCCGTCCGGTGTCCTGGGGGATCAGGGGTACGGGTAGAAGCCCGAGCCCGTCTTCCGGCCGAGCCGGCCCGCGTCCACCATGCGCTGGAGCAGCGGGGGAGCGGCGTACAGCGGCTCCTTGAACTCGGCGTACATCGAGTCGGCGATCGACGCGATCGTGTCGAGGCCGATGAGGTCCGAGAGCTTCAGCGGACCCATCGGGTGGGCGCAGCCGAACTCCATGCCGTTGTCGATGTCGTCGCGGCTCGCGATGCCCGACTCGAACATCCGGATCGCGGAGAGCAGGTACGGCACGAGCAGCGCGTTGACCACGAAGCCGGAGCGGTCCTGCGCGCGGATCGCGTGCTTGCCGAGGGTCTTCTCCGCGAAGGCCTGGGCCCGGCTGATCGTGCCCTCGGAGGTGGTGAGGGCCGGGATCAGCTCGACGAGCTTCTGCACCGGGGCCGGGTTGAAGAAGTGGATGCCGATGACCTGGTCGGGGCGAGAGGTCGCCACGGCCAGCTTCACCAGCGGGATCGAGGAGGTGTTGGAGGCCAGGATGGCGTCCGGCCGGGTCATCACCTGGTCGAGGACCTGGAAGATCTCGGTCTTGACCTGCTCGTTCTCCACGACCGCCTCGATGACGAGGTCGCGGTCGGCGAACTCGCCCAGGTCGGTGGTGAAGCTGAGGCGGGCGAGCGTCGCGTCCCGCTCCTCCTCGCTGATCTTGCCGCGTTCGGCGGCCTTCGCCAGCGAGTTGTAGAGCCGTGTGCGGCCGATCTCCAGCGCCTCGCCGGTGGTCTCGGCGACCTTCACCTCAAGGCCGCTCCGGGCACACACCTCTGCGATGCCCGCGCCCATCTGGCCGCAGCCCACCACTCCGACGCGCTCAATGTCGGCCATGGAGTCCGTCACCTCGTGCCTTTCGCTCTTCTCTGGCGGCGGGGCCCGTGTGATTCCGGTGCGTCCGCCTCGACCCCACGACGTTACCGCTCATTAACCGATGATCGATCGGCCGGGGCGGGCATGCTGTCCGGGTGGGTGTGACGTATCCGACACGGGAGGGGTACAAGTGCGGCCTATCGGCAGAAGAGGCTTCGTGGCGGGGGCGGCTGCCGGGGCGGCGTCGGCCGTGACGGGCGGGGGAGCGGCGGCGGACGGGGAAGCGGGGACCGGCGCGGAAACGGGACCGGGCAGGGACGCGCGAGCAGCCGGAGGGACGGCTGCCGACGTCGCTCCCGAGGGGCCCGCGAGCCCGACCGCCCGCTCCGACTTCCGCGGTGTGTGGATCGCCACGGTCTTCAACCGCGACTGGCCCTCCCGTGCCGGCCTGACCGCCGAGGCGCAGCGCGCCGAGCTCCTCGTCCATCTGGACACCGCCGTCGAGCGCCGGCTCAACGCGGTGGTCCTCCAGGTCCGGCCCACCGCCGACGCGCTCTGGCCCTCGACGTACGAACCGTGGACGGAGTTCCTGACCGGGACGCAGGGCCGCGACCCCGGCTGGGACCCGCTGGGCACGGCCGTCGAGGAGGCCCATGCGCGGGGGCTCGAACTGCACGCCTGGTTCAACCCGTACCGCGTGGCGAATCACACCGACCCGACCCGGCTCGTCGCCGATCATCCGGCCCGGCTCCACCCCGAGTGGGTGCGGCCGTACGGCGGGAAGCTCTACTACGACCCCGGGCTGCCCGAGGTCCGGCGGTTCACCCAGGACGCGATGCTGGACGCCCTGCGGCGCTACGACGTGGACGCCGTCCACTGGGACGACTACTTCTATCCGTATCCGGTGGCCGGGGAGGCCTTCGGCGACGACGAGGCGTACGCGCGGTACGGCGCGGACTTCCCCGACAGGGCGTCCTGGCGGCGGAACAACACCGATCTGCTGGTCTCGGAGATGTCGGTCCGGATCAAGGCCGTCAAGCCGCACGTGGCCTTCGGCGTCAGTCCCTTCGGGGTCTGGCGGAACATCGCCCGGGACCCGGAGGGCTCGGACACCCGGGCCGGTGTCGCCACCTACGACGACCTGTACGCCGACACCCGGAAATGGATCCGGGAGGGCTGGATCGACTACGTCGTACCTCAGCTGTACTGGCACATCGGCCTGCCCGCCGCCGACTACGCCACGCTGCTGCCCTGGTGGGACGCGGTGGTACGGGGCACCGGCGTCGGCCTCTACGTCGGCGAGGCGCTCTACAAGGCGGGCGACCCCGCCCAGCCCGCCGCCTGGCAGGACCCCGGGGAGCTGTCACGGCACCTGGAACTGGCCGCCGCCCTACCGGCGGTCGGCGGCCACTGCTTCTTCTCCGCCCTGGACGTCGCGAAGGACCCGATCGGGGCGATGGCCACCGTGGTGGCGGATCACTACCCGACCAGGGTCCGGGCGCCGGGCCGGGGCTGACCGGGAGAGGGGATCAGCTCGTGCCCGCCTCGGGGTGATGGCGCACGACGGTGTCGGGGCCCGGAGACATCAGGGCCTCGTGGCCGTCGTCGTCGAACTTGACGCGGTACGGGGGCGTGCCGTTCTCCCCCAGTACCTGAAGAACCTCGGCCGTACGGTCGTGGTGACCGACGGTCCTGCCGTGCATCAGCAGTTTGTCGCCCACGTTCGCCTGCATCGGGGTGACCTCCTCGCGACCGGGCTTGTGCTGTTCGGGGCTATGTCTGCCATTGTGTCCCGTATCGCCCCGATCCGCCGCGTCAGCTCTTCGCCCGCTGGGTCACCGCGATGCAGACGAGCACCGCCACCGCCGCGAGCGGGGCGGCGAGGGGCAGGGTCTCGCCGAGCAGGACGACCGACCAGACCAGGGTGAGGAGCGGCTGCCCGAGCTGGAGCTGGCTCGCCCTGGGGATGCCGATCGAGGCCATGCCCCGGTACCAGACGTACAGGCCGAAGAAGGTGGAACCGGCCGCGACCCAGACCAGTCCGATGACGCCGTGGGCGTTCAGGTGGACCGGCTCCAGGGACAGCGCCACGGCCGAGCCGACCGCCATCAGCGGCAGGCAGAGCATCAGGGCCCAGCCGATGACGTGCCAGCCCGGCATGAGCCGCGCGAGACGGCCGCCCTCGGTGTAGCCGGCCGCGCACACGAGGAGCGCGCCGAACAGGTACAGGTCGCCCCGCGACACGGCCCCGCCGCTCTGCTGCACCGTGAAGGCGAGCACGACGACCGCGCCCGACACGGCCGCGCACCAGAAGGTGCGGGACGGCCTGCGCTTGGTCCGCAGCGCGGCGAAGGCCGCCGTGGTGAGCGGGAGCAGGCCGACGACGACGGCGGCGTGCGAGGTGGTGGAGGTCTGCAGGGCCAGGCTCGTCAGGAGCGGGAAGCCGATGACGACTCCGCCGGCGACCACGGCGAGGCCCGCCCAGTGGCGCCGGTCCGGCAGCGGCACCCGGCCGGCGAGGAGGAACGCGCCCGCGAGGAGGGCGGCGAGCGTGGAGCGCACGGCCACGAGCGACCAGGGGCCGAAGCTCTCCAGGCCCCAGACGGTCGACGGGAACGTGAGCGAGAAGCAGACCACGCCGAGGGCGGCGAGCAGGGTGCCGCGGGGGAGAGGGTCGGGACGGCTCCCGCTCGGGTCGGTGGCGGCGTCGCCGCGGGCGACGGGTCCTCGTCGCCGCGCCACCGCCGAGCCGCCGCCGGAGCGGACGGCGTGGCCGGCGTCTCCCGCGCCGGCGGTGCCGCCGGTGCCGTCGATGCGTCCCGCGCTGTCGGTGCTTCCCGCGCCGCCAGTACCTTCCGCGCCGCCGGTGTGGACGCCGTCGCCCGCGCGGACGGTTCCGCCGGTGCGGTCCGTCGTGGTGACCGCTATCGTCGTGATCGCAGTAGCGCTATCCTGTGCTCTCATGAGTGAGCGTAGCAGTGTGGCCGAACTGGCGCATTCCTTGAGGGCTGAGCTGAACCGCTATCCATCTGGTGGAAAGCTGCCGTCGAGTCGCGCCCTCGTGGAGCGCTATCGGGTCTCCCCGGTGACCGTCACCCGGGCCCTCGCGCAGCTCGCCGCCGAGGGGCTCGTCGTCACCCGCCCCGGCGCCGGTGCCTTCCGTGCCGAGCCCCGTGCCACCACCCCCGACGCGGGCGACACCTCCTGGCAGGAGGTCGCCCTCAGCGCCGACGCCGCCACCGAGCTCGTCCCCCGGGCCGTCGACGCCTCCGGCGTCCTCGTCACCCTGGCCGCCCCGCCGCCCGGCGTCGTCGAGTTCAACGGCGGCTACCTCCACCCCTCGCTCCAGCCGGAGCGCGCCCTCGCCGCCGCGCTCGCCCGCGCCGGACGCCGCCCCGGCGCCTGGGGCAGGCCGCCCACCGACGGCCTGCCCGAGCTGCGCGAGTGGTTCGCCCGCGAGATCGGCGGCAGCGTCACCGCCGCCGACCTCCTCATCACCGCCGGCGGCCAGTCCGCCATCACCACCGCCCTGCGCGCCCTCGCCCCGCCCGGGACCCCCGTCCTCGTCGAGTCGCCGACGTACCCGGGCATGCTCGCCGTGGCCCGTGCGGCCGGACTGCGTCCCGTCCCCGTGCCGGCCGACGCCGACGGGGTCCGCCCCGATCTCCTCGAAGCCGCCTTCCGCGCCACCGGCGCCCGTGTCCTCGTCTGCCAGCCGCTCTTCCAGAACCCCACCGGGGCGGTGCTCGGCCCCGAACGGCGCCGCGAGGTGCTCCGCATCGCCCGCGCCGCCGGAGCCTTCGTCGTCGAGGACGACTTCGCCCGCCGGCTCGTCCACGAGGACGCGCCGCCGCTCCCCGCGCCGCTCGCCGCCGAGGACCCCGACGGTGTGGTCGTCCACGTCTGCTCCCTCACCAAGGCCACCTCGCCGAGCCTGCGGGTCGGCGCCCTCGCCGCCCGCGGGCCCGTCCTGGAACGCCTCCGCGCCATCCAGGTCGTCGACAGCTTCTTCGTCCCCCGGCCGCTCCAGGAGGCCGCGCTCGAACTCGTCGGCTCCCCGGCCTGGCACCGCCATCTGCGGGCCGTCGCCCAGGAGCTCAAGGGCCGGCGGGACCTGCTGAGCGGCGCCCTCGCCCACCGGCTGCCCGCGTTCGCCCTGCCGCACCTCCCGTACGGCGGCCACCACCTCTGGCTCCGGCTGCCCGACGGCGTCCCGGAGGCGGCGCTGGTCGCCGCCGCCCTGCGGGCCGGTGTCGCCGTGGCCCCCGGCCGCCCGTACTTCTGCGCCGAACCCCCCGCCGGCCACATCCGGCTGAGTTTCGCGGGTGTCGCGGGCCCCACGGAGATCGCGGAGGGCGTGCGCCGCCTGCGGACCGCGGTCGACGAGCTCGCCGTCTGAGCGCCGTCGCCGGGCGGCGCGGGGGAGCGGCCCCCCGCCCGCCCGGCCCCGGAGCGCCCCGGCCCGGGCAAATTCACCTGACAAGCCCCGGTGTCACTGGAACCCTTCGGGCATGAGCGACAGCGCCACCACGGACACCCCCGTCATGCACGGGACGTACGAGATCTCAGCCGACCCCGCACGGATTGACGCCGCCCGTGTGCACCACTGGCTGTCCACGGACTCCTACTGGGCCCACGGCCGACCTCGGGAGAAGCAGGACCGGGCCATCGAGGGCTCGCTCAACATCGGTGCCTACGACCGGGAGACCGGCGAGATGGCCGCCTACGCGCGCGTGGTCACCGACTACGCCACCTTCGCCTGGCTCTGCGACGTCTACGTCGACCGCCAGGCCCGCGGCACCGGCCTCGGCACGGCGCTCGTCACCGCCGTCCGCGACCGCCTCGCGCCGTACGGACTGCGCCGCATCATGCTCGCCACGGCCGACGCGCACGGTGTGTACGAGAAGGTCGGTTTCACGCCACTGCAGAATCCGGACAAGTGGATGGCTCTCGGGCAGCAGTGAACCGGAGCCTCTCCGGCCCCGGGGAATGACCCCTTGACCTGCGGAGCCTTCGGCCTCACGATCGCGCCCATGGGTCTTCGGGTGACGCTCGTCACGGCGGCACGCAGCTCCTCCCTGCTCGCCGAACGCTTCGACGACGACCGGCCACTGGACGAGGCCGGCTGGTACGAGGTGCAGCAGGCCGCGCCCGCGCTCATCCCGCTCGGCGCGGCCGAACTGCGCTACTGCTCCCCGACCCCGCGCAGCCGCGCCACCGGCACCGCCCTCGGCTACGCACCGCTGGCCCAGCCGGCGCTCCGCGACTGCGACATGGGCCGCTGGCGCGGCCTGACCCTGGCCGAGGTGGCCGCCCTCGAACCGGCCGCCGTCGACGCCTGGCTCACCGACGCCCGCACCGCCCCGCACGGCGGCGAACCCCTCCTCGCCTTCATCACCCGGATAGGGAACTGGCTCGACACCCGGCCGGCCGAGGACGGCGAGATCGTCGCCGTCGCCGAACCCTCCGTCGTACGGGCCGCCCTCGTGTACGCCCTGAAGGCGCCGCCCGCCACGTACTGGAACGTCGACGTCCGCCCCCTCTCCACCGTCACCCTCACCGGCCGCCCCGGCCTCTGGCACCTCCAGCTCGACGCCGCCCTGCGCTGAGCGACCCGGCCCGCCCCGACCAACGCGGCCCCGCCCCACGAGCCCCGCCCCGACGGACCCGGCCCCTCCCGACGGGCCCCGCCCCACGAGCCCCGCCCCGACGGGCCCGGCCCCTCCCGACGGGCCTCGCCCGGCGCGGCGACGGGCCCTCGAAGCCGCCGACGCGCACGTGGCGGGGGGAGAGACCGCCCGCGACCGGCTAGCCTGAGGGCACGATGAACCGTTTGACCACGTCATGGGGCGCCTTCACGCTGACCCGCCATCCCGAGGACCCGCGCGATCAGCTGCGCGCCTGGGACGCGTCCGACGAGTACCTCCTGGGCCGGTTGGCCGAGGACGGCACCGACCTGTCCGGCACCGTCGCCGTCCTCGGCGACCGCTGGGGAGCCCTCGTCACCGCACTCCAGGCCGCCGGCCCCGGGGAGCTCGTCCAGATCTCCGACTCGTACCTCGGGCGGCAGGCCACGCGGGCCAACCTCGCGCGCGCCGGTGCCGCCCCGGACGCCGTCCGGCTGCTCACCACCCAGGACCCGCCGCCGGAGCGGATCGACGTCCTCCTCGTCCGCGTCCCCAAGAGCCTCGCGCTCCTGGAGGACCAGCTGCACCGGCTCGCACCCGCCGTGCACGAGGGAACCGTGGTCCTCGGCACCGGCATGGTCAAGGAGATCCACACCTCCACGCTGCGGCTCTTCGAGCGGATCATCGGGCCCACCCGTACCTCGCTCGCGGTGAAGAAGGCGCGGCTGATCCACACCACGCCCGACCCGGCCGTCACCCCGCGCCCGAACCCGTGGCCGCACCGCTACGACCTGCCGGCCGACACCCCCGCGCCCGGGCTGCCCGGTCTGACCGTCACCAACCACGCCGGGGTCTTCTGCGCCGACCGCCTCGACATCGGCACCCGCTTCCTCCTGGCGAACCTGCCCGGCGGCATCGGCCGGGTCCGCGTCGCCGACCTCGGCTGCGGCAACGGCGTGGTCGGCCTCGCCATCGCGCTGCACGAGCCCGACGCGGAACTGATCTTCACCGACGAGTCGTACCAGGCGGTCGCCTCGGCCGAGGAGAACTTCCGTACGCACGTGGGCGAGGGGCGCAAGGCCGAGTTCCTCGTCGGCGACGGGCTCGCCGACGTACCCGACGGCTCGGTGGACCTCGTCCTCAACAACCCGCCGTTCCACAGTCACCAGGCCACCACGGACCGCACGGCCCGCCGGATGTTCACGGACGCGCGGCGAGCGCTGCGGCCGGGCGGCGAGCTGTGGGTCATCGGCAACCGTCACCTCGGCTACCACGTCACCCTCCGCCGGATCTTCGGCAACAGCGAACTGGTCGCGAGCGACGCCAAGTTCGTGGTCCTGCGCGCGGTGCGGCAGGCCTAGGGAGCGGTCGCCGGGTCAGGGGCCGAACTGCCCCGGTCACCGGCGGGACCCCACGAGCGGGGCGCGGCCTTCCGGCCGCGCCCCTTCGTCACGCGCCCCAGGTGCGCGAGCACAGGACGAGCTGGTAGCCGTCGGGGTCCTCGACGGTCACGCCGTACTCGTCCCAGTACGGGTTGTGCGCGGCCACCCTCGTGCCGCCGGCGGCGAGCAGCCGCTCCACCTGCGCCTCCTCGACCGGCGCCCCGAGATAGACCACGAACAGGTCCTCGACCGTCGGGGCCGGCTCCACGGGGTGCTCGGGATCGCGGGTCAGCTCGAAGTGCCAACCGCCGCCCTTGGGGCCGACCATGAGCAGGTCGTGCTTGCCGGACACCCGCTCGGTGGTCCGCCACTGCACCTCGAGGCCGAGCCCGTCGACGTAGAACCGCTCGGCGGCGGCCAGATCCCGCGAGGGGCGGGCGACCCGTACGTGGGTCCGCGCATCGATGATCATGCCGTCAGACTAGGCGACACCTCATCGAACAGACCTCCGGGAGCGCCCGCCCGCCGAGCCGCTCGCGTGCCCGCCTGCCAAACCGCTCGCCGGCCCGTCTGCCAAGCCGCTCGCCGGGCGGCCCGCCCGCCGGCCCGCCCGGCGAGCGGCCCGGCTGTCAGGCCAGGCTCACGAGCCCCCGGTACTCCTCGCTCCACAGGTCCTCGTCCGCGTCCGGCAGCAGCAGGACCCGTTCGGGGCGCAGGGCGTCGAGTGCCTCCTCGTCGTGCGTGACCATCACGATCGCGCCCGGGTACGTGCCCACGGCGGCCAGGACCTCGCTGCGGGAGGCGGGGTCCAGGTTGTTCGTGGGCTCGTCGAGCAGCAGGACGTTCGCGCCCGAGTGGACGAGCGCGGCCAGGGCGAGCCGGGTCTTCTCACCGCCGGAGAGCACCCCGGCCGGCTTGTCCGCGTCGTCGCCCCGGAACAGGAACGCGCCCAGGACCGCCCGTACCTCACCGTCCGTCAGCTGCGGAGCCGCGTCGGCGAGGTTCTCCCGGACCGTACGGCCAGGGGCGAGCGTGTCGTGCTCCTGGGCGAAGTAGCCGAGCCGCAGCCCGTGCCCGCGCACGACCCGCCCGGCGTCGGGGGTCTCCTGGCCGGCCAGGATCCGCAACAGGGTCGTCTTTCCCGCCCCGTTGAGGCCGAGGACGACGAGCCGGCTGCCCCGGTCCACGGCGAGGTCCACCCCGTCGAGCACCGGGCGCGGCCCGTACGCCTTGGTGAGCGCGACCGCGCCCAAGGGCATCCGTCCGCAGGACGCGGGCTCCGGGAGCCGGATGCGGGCGACCCGTTCGGCCTGCCGTGCCGGGTCGAGCCCGGCGAGCATCCGGTCGGCCCGGCGGGCCATGCTCCGGGCCGTCGTCGCCGTCGCCACCCGGGACTTCATGCGGTCCGCCTGCGCGTGCAGCGCCGCCGCCTTGCGCTCCGCGTTGGCGCGCTCGCGCACCCGCCGACGCTCGTCGGCCTCCCGCTGGGCGAGGTACGCCTCCCAGCCGGTGTTGTGGACGTCGAGCGCGGCGCGCCCCGGGTCGAGGTGGAAGACCCGGTTGACGGTGTCGGCGAGGAGCCGTACGTCATGGCTGATCAGGACCAGACCGCCCCGGTGGGCGGCGAGGTGCGCGCGCAGCCAGCCGATCGAGTCGGCGTCCAGGTGGTTGGTCGGCTCGTCGAGCAGCAGGGTGTCCTCCCGGCCGTGACCGGCGAAGAGGATCCTGGCCAGCTCGACCCGGCGCTTCTGGCCGCCGGACAGCCGGCCGACGGGCCGGTCCATGACCTCGGCGGGCAGACCGAGACCGGCGGCGACCCGGGCGGCCTCCGCCTCGGCCGCATAGCCGCCGCCCGCCTCGAAGGCGGACTCGGCCCGGTCGTACGCGGCGAGCGCCCGCGCGTCGGGCGCCTCGCCGAGCCGGCGGGCGGCCTCCGCGAGCCGCCGGACGGCCCGGTCGAGGCCACGCGCCGAGAGGATCCGGTCGGTGACGGTCACGCTCGGGTCGGCGGCCCGCGAGTCCTGGGCGAGATGCCCGACGGAGCCGGTACGGGTGACGGTGCCGGCGGCGGGGGCGCGCAGCCCGGCGAGGGTGTCGAGGAGGGTGGTCTTGCCGGCGCCGTTGCGGCCGACGAGGCCGATCCGGTCGCCGGGGCCGACGTGGAGGGAGACGCCGGACAGCAGGAGCCGGGCGCCGACGCGCACGTCGGCACCACGAACGGTGATCATGGGGTAACGCTCCGAAAGGGCTTGAGGACACACGGGTGGCGTGGGTGCGGGTCCTCAGCTAGGAGATTCGGGGCGTGGACATGCTGTCGAGGCTAACGGAGGAGGAGCTCAGGCGCACCGGACTTTCGGCCCCGCGCCCGGACCCCCGCCGCCCCTCCCGTGCCGTCATCCATCGGAGAACACCAGGTCCAGGGCGCGTACCCGGTCCTCGCCCGTGGTGACGGACACGGTGACGATCCGGTCCCGGCGGAGGGTGAACGCCACGGCGGACACGGGCCGCCCGCCGACGAAGGCGACCGCCCCGACCGCGCCGTCGACGAGCGCGGGCCGGGCCACGTCCGCGAACCGCGCGAACGCGGCCGCGCCCTCGGCGACGGCGGGTGCGCCGTGCACCGGGCCCCGCTCGGTGTGGGCGACGACCTCCGGGTCGAGGACGGCCGCGAGCGTACGGGCGTCACGCGCGCGTGCGGCGGCCAGGAACAGGTCCACCACCGCCCGCTGCCGCGCGATGCCCTCCTCGGCGCGCGCCGTCCCGTGGCCCCGGACCCGTTCCCTGGCGCGCCGGGCCAGCCGTGCCACCTCCTCGGGGGAGTCGCCGGTGATGCGGGCCGTCTCGTACGACGGCAGCCCGAACACGTCGTGCAGCACATAGGCGAGCCGCTCCCCGGCCCCCAGGGACTCCAGTACGAGGAACAGCGCGAGCCACACGGACTCGCGTCCGACACCTACGCCGGCCGTGTCCCCTCCTCCGGCCGTGTCCCCTCCTCCGGCGGTGTTCCCTCCTCCGGCCGTGCCACCGACTCCGGCTGTTTCCCCTGGGCCGGCCGTGTCCCCGGCCCCGCCGCCCCCGCACCCGGCCGTGCTCCCGCGCCCGGGCACCTCGCCCGCCCGCCGCCCCTGGGCCCCTCGCGCGCACTCCCGCGCGACCAGCGCCGTCAGCCAGGCGCGTACCGGCGCCCCGTCGTCCCGCCCCAGACCCGCCCGCACCGCCGCGAGCGCCGTATCGGCCTCGGCCTCCGAACCCGTCATCCGCAGGGCCACGCGCCGCAGTTGATCCTCGTGGGCGTCGAAACGCCCGGCCAGGGCGGCCGGAAAGGTGTCGTCGTGCATGGCGCCTCACTCCTCGTCGGTTCCGTCACCGCGTTGACGTGAGGCCCCGTCACGATGTGACAGCACCGGCCACCACCGGCGGAGTCGGCGCCGTACGAGCTCCCGGGCCATGCTCCAGCGGACCTCGGCGAGCTCCGTGCCCGGGGCAGACGGAAGGGCGGCGCGGGGGGGGGGGCGTGGGGCCGGCCGGGCGGGGGTGTGGAGGGGGGGGGGGTGGGCGGGGGGTGGGCAGGGGTCGGGGCACCCCAGGGGGTCCGCTTCGGCCGGGTGGCGGGGGCGGGGGCCGGGGCCGGGGC
>NZ_JBHTSA010000159.1:0-16438 GCF_042795405.1 Streptomyces sp. NPDC056480
GCCCGGTGCTCGACCATGACGCCCTTCGGGCGGCCCGTCGAGCCCGAGGTGAAGATGACGTACGCCGGGTGGTGCGGCAGCAGCGGCGCGAGCCGGTCGGCGTCCGTCACCTCCGCGTCCGGGAGTTCCTCCAGCTCCGCCCGGATCTCGGGGGCGTCCAGGACGACCGGCTCGGCCTCGCAGGCCAGGGGAAGCGCTCCGAGCCACTCCAGGTCGGTCAGCACGCACACCGGCGCGGCGGTGTCCGTCATATGGGTGAGGCGGTCGGCGGGAAGGGTGAGGTCGAGCGGGAGGTACGCGCCGCCCGCGCGGACGACGGCGTGGAGGGAGACGAGGAGGTCGAAGGAGCGGGGGAGGGCGACGCCGACGACGGACTCCGGTCCGACTCCGCGCCTGACCAGCAGGCGGGCGAGGCGGTTGACGCGCGCGTCGAAGTCGGTACGGGAGAGTTCTTCGCCCTCGAAGACCAGGGCGGGTCCCTTCGGGCTCGTGGCCCCGGCGGCGACGAGCTCGGCCAGGTTCGCGGGCCCGTCCAGGACGTGTGCGGTGTCGTTCCAGCCGTCGAGTCGCTCCCGTTCGGCCGTGTCCATGAGGTCGATCGAGTCGACGGGAGCATTGGGTGACGCCACCAGGCCCTGGATCAGGCGGAGCAGACGTACCGTCAGCTGCTCGGCGCCGGCGCGTTCGAACAGGTCCGTGGCGTAACGCACGCCGCAGGTCATGCCGGGCCTACCCGCCCGGTCCGTGCGCCTGAAGAGGATCTCCAGGTCGAACTTGGCCGCGCCGCCCCGGACTTCGTACTCCTCGGTGTCCGTCCCGAGGAGACGGGAGGTGTCCGGACCGCCGCCCTCGTACGCCACCATCGTCTGGAAGAGCGGGTGACGGGAGAGGGAGCGGGCGGGGTTGACCGTCTCGACGACGGCGTCGAAGGGCAGGTCCGCGTGATCGAGCGCGGCCAGGTCCGTGGTCCGCACCCTGCGGAGCAGCTCCTCGAAGGTCGGGCCGCCGCCGAGATCGGTGCGCAGGACGGCCGTGTTGACGAAGAATCCGACGAGTTCGTCCAGGGCGCTGTCGCCCCGGCCGGCGACCGGGGTGCCGACGGGGATGTCGTCGCCCGCGCCGAGCCGGTGCAGGAGGGTCGCGACGGCGGCGTGCACGACCATGAACATCGTCGCGCCGGACTCCGCCACCAGCCGGTCGAGTGCGGTGACCAGCTCGGTGGGCAGCTCCGCCGTGACCGTGTCGCCGCGGTACGAGGGTGTGGCGGGGCGTGGCCGGTCGGTGGGGAGGGTCAGTTCCTCGGGGAGTCCGGTGAGGTTCTCGCGCCAGTAGGCGGCCTGGCGGGCCGCCAGGGACTCCGTGTCCTCCGCGTCGCCGAGGAGTTCGCGCTGCCAGAGGGCGTAGTCGGCGTACTGGACGGGCAGCGGCGCGAACTCCGGCGCGTGGCCGGCCGTACGGGCCTTGTAGGCGGTGTCGAGGTCCGCGAGGAGCGGGCCCGTGGACCACTCGTCCGTCGCGATGTGGTGCAGCAGCACGACCAGGACGTGGTCGTCGTCGGAGGTGTCGAAGAGGACCGCGCGCACGGGGATGTCGGCCGTCAGGTCGAACACCTCGGTCGCCGCGGCCTCCACGAGCTCCGGCAGGTCGGCGGCCGGCACGCGCCGGACCGCGAACGGCACCTCGGCCTCACCGGGCTCGAGGATCCGCTGGTACGGCTCCCCGTCGATCTCCGTGAACACGGTCCGCAGCACCTCGTGCCGCGCCACCACGTCCCCGAGCGCCGCCCGCAGGGCGGGCCCGTCCACCGCGTCCCGCATCCGCAGGGCGAGCGGGATGTCGTAGGTGGCGCTCGGCCCCTCCACGCGGTGCAGGAACCACAGCCGCCGCTGGGCGGAGGAGAGCGGGAGCAGCTCCGGGCGTTCGGCGGCCCGGGTCAGGACGGGGCGGCCGTGCGCGGCGCGTTTCGCGAGGCGGGCCGCGAGCGCCGCGACCGTCCGCGCCTCGAAGACGTCCCGTACGGTGCACGCCGTACCGGTGGCGCGGACCCGGGCGACGACCCGGGTGGCGAGCAGCGAGTGGCCGCCGAGGGCGAAGAAGTCGTCCTCGGCGCCGACGGACGCGAGCCCGAGCACCTCGGCGTAGACGGAGGCGAGACGTTCCTCCGCGTCTCCGTGCGGGGCCCGCGAAGGCTCGGCCGCCGTGAGGGCGGGGACGGGCAGGGCCGCCCGGTCGAGCTTGCCGTTCACGTTCACCGGGAGGACGTCCAGGGTGACGACCGCCGCGGGGACCATGTACTCCGGCAGCTCGTCGGCGAGGGTGCGGCGCACCTCCACCGGGTCGGCCGTGCCGGTCACGTACGCCACGAGGCGGGGCACGCCGGGGGTGTCCTCGCGGACGAGGGCGGCGGCCGAGGCCACGTCGGGGTGGGCCGTGAGGGCCGCCTCGACCTCGCCCAGCTCGACGCGGAAGCCGCGGATCTTCACCTGGTCGTCGACGCGGCCGAGGAACTCGATCAGGCCGTCGGTGCGACGGCGGACCACGTCGCCGGTGCGGTACATGCGGCTGCCGGAGGGCCCGTACGGGTCCGCGACGAAGCGCTCCGCCGTGAGGGCGGCCCGTCCCAGGTAGCCGCGCGCGTTCTGGACGCCCGCGAGGTACAGCTCGCCCGGGACGCCGGGCGGGACGGGCCGGAGACCGGCGTCCAGGACGTGGGCCCGGGTGTTGTCGAGCGGGCGGCCGACGACGGGCGTCGCGCACTCCGCGACGCGGGCGACGAGCGCGTCGACCGTGAACTCGGTGGGCCCGTAGTAGTTGACGGTCTCCACCCCGGGGACCGACCGGAGTTCGGTCCACAGGGCGGGCGGAACCGCCTCGCCGCCGAGGAGGAACAGCGGGGGCCGCCAGTCACCGGTGAGGAGCCCGGCGTCGAGCAGATGGCGGCCGTACGAGGGGGTGACGTCGAGCGCGTCGATCCGCTGCTCGCGCACCCGGGCCACGACGGCGTCGGCGTCCCGGCGGCCGTACTCGTCCAGGACGTGCAGCTCGTGCCCGGCGATCAGCCAGAGGAGCTGCTCCCAGGAGGAGTCGAAGGAGAAGGAGGCGGTGTGCAGGGCGCGGACCCGCCGCCCCAGACGCTCGGCGACCGGACGGTACAGCTCGCGCTCGTGGTCCCGATACAGGTTGGCCAGACCGGCGTGGTGCAGGCCGACGCCCTTGGGGCGGCCGGTGGAGCCCGACGTGTAGATGACGTACGCCAGGTCGTCGGGGCGCGGCGCGCGCGGCGCGGGACCGGAGGCGGCCGTGAGCCGGGCCCGTACCACCGGGTCGTCCAGGACGAGCCGGGTCACTCCGGGCAGCTCCGGCACCGTGCCGTCGACGGACGTCGTGGTGACGGCGCAGACGGGTGCCGCGTCCCGCAGCATGTACTCCAGGCGTTCGGCCGGGTGGTCGAGGTCGAGGGGCAGGTAGGCGCCGCCGGCCTTGAGGACCGCGAAGGCGGCCACGACGGCGTCGGCGGACCGGGGCACGGCGAGCGCCACGACCGCGTCGGGGCCCGCACCCTCCTCGGCGAGCAGCAGTGCGAGCCGCGACACCCGCTCGCCGAACTCGGCGAAGGTGAGCCGCGCGTCGCCGCAGACCAGGGCGACGGCCTCGGGGGTGTCGGCGATCCGCCGGTCGAGGACCTCGACCACGCTCTCGCCGGGGTGGGCGACCGCGGTGTCGTTCCACCGCTCCAGGAGGTCCCGCTCGGTGCCGGAGCGCAGCTCGTACGAGGAGACCGGGGCCGCGGGGTCGGCCACGGCCTCCGTGAGGAGGCGCAGGAGCCGTTCGGCGAGCGTCTCGACGGTCTCCCGGTCGAAGAGGGCGGAGGAGTAGAACACCTCCAGGTCGAGCGCCTCGCCGTGGGCGGTGTCGGAGAACGTGATGTCGAGGTCGAACTTGGTCACGCCGGGGTCGACCCGGTCCACGCGCGCGTCGAGGCCGAAGAGGGCGCGGACGTCCTGGGTGACGGTGCTGTGCGACACCATGGTCTGGAAGAGCGGGTGCCGGGTCAGGGAGCGGACCGGGTTGACGGTCTCCACGACCGTGTCGAACGGCAGGTCGGAGTGGTCGAGCGCGGCCAGGTCGGCGGCGCGGACCCGCTCCAGGAGCGTCGCGAAGGAGGGGTCGCCCGAGAGGTCCGCGCGGAGCACGACCGTGTTGACGAAGAAGCCGACGAGCTCGTCGAGCGCCGGGTCGGAGCGGCCCGCGACGGGGCTGCCGAGCGGGATGTCGTCTCCCGCGCCGAGGCGGTGGAGCAGGGCGGCGACGGCCGCGTGGACGACCATGAAGACGCTGCTGCCGGACTCGCGGGCGAGCCCGCGGACCTGCGTGGCGAGCGCGGCCGGCACCTGGCGGTGCACCATGCCGCCCGCGTTGCTCGCGACGGCGGGCCGGGGCCGGTCGGTGGGCAGCGGCTGTTCGGCGGGGAGTCCGGCCAGAGCCTCGCGCCAGTAGGCGGCCTGACGTGTAGTCAGGGACGTGGGGTCGGTCGGATCGCCGAGGAGGTCGCGCTGCCAGAGCGCGAAGTCGGCGTACTGGACGGGGAGTCCGGCCTCGGGTCGCGCGAAGTCCGGGGCGTGGCCCGCGCGCCGCGCCGCGTAGGCCCGCTCAAGACCGCTCAGGAACGGTCCCATGGACCACTCGTCGCTCGCGATGTGGTGCAGCACGACCACCAGGGCGTCGGCGCCGCCCTCGGTGTCGCGTACCACCGTCACCCGTACCGGGGCCTCGGTCGACAGGTCGAGGAGACGGCCGAGAGCGCCCTCCACCACCGTGTCGAACCGCTCCCGGTCGGTCTCCTCCACCCGCACGCGGACGTCCGCGTCCTCGGGGGCGAGGATCCGCTGGGCGGGCTCGCCGTCACGGTCGGCGAAGACCGTGCGCAGAGCCTCGTGGCGGGCCACGACGTCCCACAGCGCGGCGTCCAGCGCCTCCGTGTCGAGGAGTTCGTCGAAGCGGGCGACGAACGGGATGTTGTACGTGGTGCTCGGCCCCTCCATCTGGTGGAGGAACCACAGCCGGCGCTGCGCGTGGGAGAGCGGGAGCACCTCGGGCCGGACGCCGGCGGTGAGCGCCGGCCGGGCCGCGGACTCCGCACGGGCGCCGAGGCGTTCGGCGAGGGCCGCGGGCGTACGGGTCTCGAAGACGTCCCGCACCCCGCACTCGGTGCCCAGGGCACCGCGGACCCGGGCGGCCACCCGGCCGGCGAGCAGGGAGTGGCCGCCGAGGTCGAAGAAGTCGTCGTCGGGACCGGCCGACTCCAGCTCCAGGACGTCGGCGAAGACACCGGTGACGATCTCCTCGCGGGCGTCGCGCGGGGCCCGGCCGCCGGCGGCGGCGAGCCCGGCGAGGTCGGGGGCGGGCAGCGACCGGCGGTCGATCTTGCCGTTGGCGGTGAGCGGGAAGGAGTCGAGGACCACCACCGCGGACGGCACCATGTAGGCGGGAAGCCGCCCGGCGGAGGCCTGTCGCAGGGTGTCGGGGTCCGGGGCGCCGCCGTCGGCGGCGGTCACGTAGCCGACCAGGAGCTGCGAGCCCGGCACGTCCTCGCGCACCACGACGACCGCTCGCGCGATCTCCGGACGGTCCGTCAGGACGTGCTCGATCTCGCCGAGTTCGATGCGGAAGCCGCGGACCTTGACCTGGTCGTCGGCGCGGCCGAGGAAGTCGATGCGACCGTCGGGGCGGCGGCGCACCAGGTCACCGGTGCGGTACATACGGCTGCCGGGCGGGCCGTACGGGTCGGCGACGAACCGCTCGGCGGTCAGCGCGAAGCGGCCGAGATAGCCGCGGGCCAGCTGGGCGCCCGCGAGGTACAGCTCACCGGGGCGGCCGTCCGGGGTGGGGCGCAGGGCGCCGTCGAGGACGTGGGCGCGGGTGTTCCAGAAGGGCAGGCCGATGTCAGGGGTGCCGGTGTGGTCGGGGGGCAGGACGGCGGAGGTGGCCCAGACGGTGACCTCCGTCGGCCCGTACACGTTGGTGACGGACGCGGCGGTACGGGCCAGTCGCCCGGCCAGTGCGGCGGGCAGCGCCTCGCCGCCGACGAGCACCTTCGTCGTACCGAGGCTCTCCGGCCGGCCGTCCTCCAGAAGGGCGTGCCACAGCGACGGAGTGGCCTGCATGACCGCCGGCCGGTGGGTGTCGACGAGGGCGGCGAGCGCGGCCGGGTCGCGGACGGTGTCACGGTCGGCGAGCACCACCGTCGCACCGCTGACGAGCGGGACGTGCAGTTCGAGCGCGGCGATGTCGAAGGAGATCGTGGTGACGGCGACGAGCCGCTCGCCGGGGGCCATGGCCAGCTCGTGGGCCTGCATCCGGAGGAAGTTGGCGAGCGCGGCGTGCGGGACGACGACGCCCTTGGGGCGTCCGGTGGAGCCCGAGGTGTGGATGACGTACGCCGGGTGGTCGCCGGAGAGCGCGGGCGCCTCGGTCCCGCCGAGCGGGGCGGGGGAGAGGTCCGCGAGCGCGGCCAGGGTGTCGGGCGCGTCCAGGACGACGGTCTCGGTGCCGCGCACGTCCGGCGCGTCCGGAGCCCCCGCGAGGGTGGTGAGCACGCAGACCGGCCGGGCGTCGCGGACCATGAACTCCAGGCGGTCCGCGGGGTAGTCCAGGTCGAGCGGCAGATAGGCGCCGCCCGCCTTGAGGACGGCGAGGAGGGCGACGACGAGGTCGGTGCCGCGCGGCAGGGCGAGGCCGACGAAGGACTCCGGTCCGACGCCGCGCGCGACGAGCAGCCGGGCCAGCGTGTTGGCGCGGGCGTCGAGCTCCGCGTACGTGAGCTCGTCCCGGCCCGCGATGAGAGCGGTCCCGTCCGGGTGGGCGAGGGCCCGCGCGGCGAAGGCGTCCACGACCGTGCCGGGCTCGATCTCCCGCTCCGTCGCGGCGGCCGCCTCCCGCAGGGCGGCCCGCCGCTCGGCGTCCACCAGGTCGGGACGGCCGACGGGGGCGTCGGGGCCGGCGGTGGCGGCCTCGGTGAGGAAGCGGGCGAACTCGGCGGCCCGCGCCGCGAGCGAAGTGGCGTCGTAGGCAAGGGGGTTGGCGTCGAGTTCGAGGCGGATGCGGCCCTCGGCGGCGTCGTGGTGGACGGCGAGGGTGAGGTCGTCCACCGGGCCCGCGGCGATGTTGTGCACGGAACCGGGCGAACCGGCGAAGGCGAGGGCGTTGTCGAAGGCCTTCACGTTGACCAGGGGACCGAGCGGGCCCCGGTCGCCGCCGACGAGACCGAGGTCGCGTCGGATGTCCTCGGCGCGGTAGCGCTGGTGGCGGCGGAGGTCACGGACGCCGTCCGCCACCGCGGCGACCAGTTCGGTCAGCGGTTGCCCGGGCCGTACCGCGACGCGCAGCGGCAGTACGTTGACGACCATCGCCGGGACCGAGAGGGAGGCTGAGCCGAGCCGGGCCATCGCGGGCAGCGACAGGAGTACGTCGCGGTCGCCGGTCGAGCGGTACAGGAAGGCGGCGAACGCCGCCGTCACGACGTCGGCCCAGGTGGAGCGGGCGGTCCGGGCGAGGGCGAGCAGACCGGCGGTGGCCTCGGGGCCGACGACGGCCTCGGCGCGCAGGAAGTCGGGCGCCGCCGGGAACGAGGCGCCGGAGAGCGGCTCGTGGGCGGTGCGGCCCTCGAGACGGGCCAGCCAGTGGGCGCGGTCCTCGGCGTACCGCTCGCTGTCGCGGTAGGCGCTCTCCTCGTCCAGTACGGCGGACAGTGGACCGAACGGGGTCGGCCCGGGCTCCTCGCCCCTTGCGAGCGCCGAGTAGACCTCGGCGGTGCGGCGGGAGACCAGCGAGAAGCCGTAGGCGTCGAGCGCGATGTGGTGGACGCGCTGGTACCAGAGGGTGCGGCCGGGGGCCACGATGTGCAGGGCGAACGCGAAGAGCGGAGCGCCGGCCGGGTCGGCGGGCGCGCCCATGTCGGCGCGCATCCGGGCGAGCGCGGCGGCCGTCGGGTCGGGCTCCGCCCGGTGGTCGACCACCTCCAGGACCGGTGCCCGGCAGGGCTCTTGGGCCAGGATCTGCCAGGGGGTGCCCGACTCGTCCTCCGTGAAGCGGACGGTGAGGGTCTCGCACTCGTCGACGACGCGGCGGACGGCCGCCTCGAAGAGGGTCACGTCGAGCGTGCCGTCGATCTCGACGTACTGGCCGACGTTGTAGACCGGGGAGTCGGGGGCGAGCCGCTGCCCGTACCAGACACCGGTCTGAGCCCCGGTGAGGGGGAGACGCCGCAAAGCACGCTCGGTCATGGATCTTGCTCCAGGTTCGCCCGCGGCGGATCGGTGTCCGTCCGTGGGAAGGAAAGGCGAGGAGGGGGGCGGGGAGGTGAAGGGGGAGTGCGGCCGGGGAAGGCGCGGGGCCCGCGGTGGGGCGCCCGGTGGCGCGGGTTCCCCGGCCGGGGTCAGGCGGCGGCGGGCCGGATGTCCCCCGCGGGGACCGGGGCCTCGCCGTCGCCGGTGGGCGGCGCGTCGTCGTCGGGTTCCTCGCGGGGCAGGGTCGCCCTGCGCAGTCCGGGGACGGTGGCGGCCACGACCAGGGCGGCGGCGGCGCAGACGGCGCCGTTGACGATCGCCGCCCCGGCCGGGCTGAACCACCGCGCGACCAGGGCCACTTCGACGTCGCCGACGACATCGCCCGCGGTGCCCTGGGCGGTGATGACGCTGACGATCCGGCCGCGCAGCCGGTCCGGCGTGTTGTGCTGGACGAGGGCGTACTCGAGGATCTCGTAGACCGTTCCGGCCGCGCCGCCCACCACCAGCATGGCGAAGGCGACGGCGGCGCTGCCGCTGAGGCCGAAGCCGATGATGGCCAGACCCCCGACGAACGCGGCGGTCAGGAGGAGCCGTCCGGGGCGGGCGGCCCGGGTGATCCAGCCGCTCGTCGCGGAGACGAGGATCGCGCCGCAGGCCGGGGCGGTGTAGAGCACGCCCAGCATCACGTCGCCGCCGCCGAACTCGGTGTAGACCAGCTCGGGGAAGAGCACGACCGGCATGTTGAACAGGGCGGTCACGCCGCCGAGGGCCACCAGGCCGCCGACGACGCGGTTGCGCACGGCGAACCGGAAGGCGGCGAGCGGCGAACCCGAGTCCTCGGCACCGTCGGGGCCGCCCTCCTCGTCCTTGAACGGGGGCAGCGGGCGCAACCGGAGGAGCAGCAGGGTGGTGATGCCGGTGGTGACCGCGGTGAAGGCGAACACCGGTCCCGGGCCCGACGCGGCGAGCAGGACTCCGCCGATGAACGGGGCGGTGACGGAGCCGATCTCGCCGGTGAGGGAGATCAGGGCGCCGGCGGCGGGCAGTTGGTCCGGGCGGACCAGGGTCGGCGCGACCGCCATGAGCGCGGTGACGCTCACTCCGGTGGCCAGTCCGTCCCAGGCGACGCAGAGGTAGATCGCCCACAGCTCCGCGGTGGGCAGGAAGGCGTTGACCGCGAGGCCGGCGAAGGCGAGTGCGGCGGAACCGCGGGCCCAGAGGATCAGCGTCCGCCGGTCGGTCCGGTCGGCCATCCAGCCGCCCCACAGGGAGCCGACGAGGACCGTGACGCTCATGATCATGCCGACGACGGCGACCCCGAAGGTGGAGCGCGTCATGCCGAAGACCTGGGCGGAGAGGGCCACGGTGGCCATGCCGAGACCGAACAGCGAGACCACGCGGGCGATGAAGATCGCCCGGAAGTCGCGGCTGGTCCGCAGCGGGCCGATGTCGACGAGGAGGTCACCGGCGCGCACGGGGTGCTCCCGTCGGGCTGCCCAGCAGTTCGAACCAGGCGTCCAGGGTGGGGCGTTCGGCGAGGTCCACGAAGCTGATCTCCGCGCCGTCCGCGCGCCAGCCCTCGACCAGGGTCATCAGGCGGATCGAGTCGAGCCCCTGCTCGATGAGGCTCTCGTCGGGCTCGACCTCCGAGGGGTCGACGTACAGCACGTCGGCGACGTCCCGCGTGAGCCGCTCGCGTGTGAACGCCTGCTGTCCGGCCGTGTCGACCATGGTCGTGTCCTCTTCCCGTCCGACATGTGAAGTGCTGCGAATGCTGCGATGAGGCAAGTCTAGTTAGGTAAGGCTTACCTAACTCAATAGGGTGTGCTGGAGTCAAGCGGCGGCGTCCTCGGTGGATCCGCCGCCTCCAACCCCACGAAAGTGAGAAGTCGTTGACCGCAGCAACGCCCTGCCCGGGCCTCCGGCCGGAGCCCGTCGTTGTCGTCCGCCCCGCCGGGCGGTCCGACGCCGCCGCCGTGCACCGGCTGTCCGTGCCCTTCGTGCGCGAGGGGGCGCTGAGGGACCGCCCCGCGAGCCGGTACGCGCGTGACGCGACGGAATTCCTCGTCGCCGAGACCGCTCATGGAGGTCTGGCGGGCTGTGTCGCGCTGCACCGTCGGTCCGACGCACACGGCCGGGCGGCCGCCGTGCTCTACAACTTCTGTGTGGCGGACGGGAATCAGGGGCGCGGCATCGGCTCCGCGCTGCTGCGGGCCGTGCTCGCCGAGGCCTCGGCCCAGGGCGTGTCCCGGGTGTTCACCGCGACCGCCGGCAGCGGGCTGCTCTTCCTGCGCCACGGGTTCGTCGTGGGCGGCGAGGAGGATGCGCCCCCGGAGTGGCGCGCCCGCCTCGACCCGGCGCGGGGCTCCCGGGTCCTGGTGCGCGCCCTGGCCTGAGCGTGGGTGAGGCCGGTACGGACGGGCGGTCCGTACCGGCGCGGACCCCCGGTGCCGAAGTCGGTGCCGGGGGCCCTGTGGTGAGGGTGTTCCTAGGCGCGGGCCGCGAGGCTCGCGGGGCGCATGTCGGTCCAGTGGGCGTCCACGTACCGGGCGCAGCCCTCGCGGGAGTCCTCGCCGTGCACCACGGTCCAGCCGTTCGGGACCTCGGCGAACGCCGGCCACAGCGAGTGCTGGTTCTCGGTGTTGACGAGCACGAGGTAGCGGGCGTCGGCGTCCTCGAAGGGGTTGGTCGCGGTCATGCTGGATCTCCTTGCGGGGGGCTGGCTGTGCGGTGCGGGGGAGTCGTCCCGAACGGGCCGACCGCCGGGCGGGGTCGAGAGCCCGGCCGCCCTGGCACCTGAGCGATTAGGTAAGGCTAGCCTAAGATCCTGGAGGGGTGAGGGAGTGTCAAGCGGTCGAGGGGCCCGCACCCGAGGGGGCCGGGCGGTCCGGACGGCGGCTCAGGCCGCGCGTCCGGGCGGGGAGTCGGCGTGCTCCGTGCGCCCCTTCGCCCAGGCTCCCGGTGTGCAGCCGAAGTGCTTCCGGAAGGCCAGGATGTAGCCGTTGGTGCTGGTGAATCCCACTCGGGCCGCGACCGTGCTCACCAGGTCTCCCCGGTCCAGCAGATCCAGCGAACGGTTCAGGCGGACCCGGGTGCGCCACTCCGAGAACGCGAGCCCCGTCTCGGTGCGGAAGGCGCGGCGCAGGCTGGTCGAGCTGGTGTGGAGGCTCTCCGCCCATTCGGTGGCGGTGCGTTGGTCGTCCGGCCTGCGCAGGAGCGCGCCGGCGACGGACCGGGCCGAGTCGCTCGTCGGGCGGGGTGCGGGCAGGGCGGCGGAGGGGAACCCGGTCAGCGTGGCGAAGGCCGACGCCTCGTCGGCGGCGGTCCCCGTGCCCCGGGTCCGGGCGAGCAGGAGGCGTCGCTGTGCCTCGTCGATCCGGACCACCGCGGGCTCCGCGTAAGGGAGTTCGTGGATGTCCGCGTCGAACGGCTCCGCGACGACCAGGGAGTCGGGGTGGAACCGGGCGCTGTGCGGGGTGCCCGCGGGGATCCAGAGGGCCACGGACGGGGTGAGTTCATGGGCGGCGCCGGGTGTGACGACCGAGATCCGCCCCAGCGGCACGTAGAGCAGCTGGTGGAAGTCGTGCGTGTGGGTCGGGTGACCCCCCGCCGTGATGAAGTCCTCGTCCGTGGTCGCGGACGTTCTTCCCTGGGCCATGGCCCACCCCCTGGTCCATGGAGGCCGGGACGGATTCCTGGCCCCTCGGTGTGATCGGTCGAGCTCCCACTTGGATCGTCGAAGCTTAGGTAAGGGTAACCTAAGTGACTGCACGACCCGTGAGGAACAGGAACATCCCATGACAGATACGTCCCCGCCGGTGAGGGCTCCGCTGCCACCGGTACGGACCCGGCTCTCGCGCGGCGCGACCGTCGCGGTGATCGCCACCGCGGCCGTGATCGCGACCCTGCTGGCCGGAATCGCGCTCGGCTCCCGGGACATCTCCCCCCTGGAAGTCGTCCGCATCCTGCTCCACCCGGGAGGGGAGGCGTACAACTCCCATGTCCTGTGGACCGAACGCATCCCCAGGACCCTGCTCGGCCTCGCCGTCGGGGCCGCCCTCGGCGCCTCAGGAATGATCATGCAGGCGCTCACCGCGAACCCGCTCGCCGACCCCGGAATCCTCGGCGTCGAACAAGGCGCCGCCATGTTCGTGGTGTTCGGCATCATGTTCCTCGGAGTCACCGACGTCCGCGGCTACTTCTGGCTCGCCCTCGTGGGCTCCGCCTGCGCCGCGGCCCTGGTCTACCTCATCGGCACCCGTACCGACGCGGGCAGCTCCGCCGTCGGCCTCGTGCTCGCGGGCGTCGCCCTCGCCGCCGTGATGTCCTCCCTCATCACCCTCCTCGTCATCCGCGACGAAGAGGTCTACGCCCACCTGCGGTTCTGGTCCGTGGGCCAACTCACCGGCCGCGCCTCGATCATGGGCGAGATCATGCCCTTCGCGATCGTCGGGCTGCTGCTCGCGCTGCCCCTCGGCCGCACCCTCAACATCCTGGGCCTCGGCGACGACACCGCCCGCGCCCTCGGCGTACGGGTCGAACGCGCCCGCCTCGCCAGTGCGGCCGTCGCCGTCCTGCTCTGCGCCGCGGCCACCGCAGCCGTCGGCCCGGTGGCCTTCGTCGGCCTGGTCGCCGCGCACTGCGCACGACTCCTCACCGGCCCCGACCACCGCTGGTCCCTGCCGATCTCCATGGCCGTCGGCGCCGTCCTGCTCACGGCGTCCGACACCGCGGGCCGGCTGATCCGCGACCACGGGGAGATCCAGGTCGGCCTCATGACCGCGATCGTCGGCACCCCCTTCTTCGTCTGGCTCGCCCGCCGCCGCGACCTGGTGAAGATGTGATGACCGCGACCGACACCCGGCCCACCCGGCCGGACACCCCGACCACGCCCGCCGTCGTCGCGCACCTGCGCTCCGGCCGTCGCGCCCGCAACCGCCGCACCGCCGCGGTCGCCGCCGTGCTCGCCGTCGCGCTGCTCGCCCTCACGGCCGCCTCCGTCCTGCTCGGCGGCATCGGCCGGGTCGACCCCGCCGACGTCCTGCCCGCCATGTTCGGTCTGCGCACCGGCCTCGCCGACTACATGATCTTCCAGCTGCGGATGCCGCGTGCGCTGGCCGCGCTTCTGGCCGGAGCCCTCTTCGGCCTGGCCGGCTCGCTCTACCAGCGGCTCATCCGCAACCCGCTCGCCACCCCCGACATCGTCGGCATCTCGGCCGGTGCCGGCGCCGGTGCCGCGACCGCGCTGCTCTACGCACCCGCGGCCTTCAGCATCGGCGTCCCGGCGGCCGCGGTCGTCGGCTCCTTCGTCCTGGTCGCCGCCGTCCAACTGCTCAGCTGGCGGGGCGGGGTCGACACGTACCGGCTCGTCCTGGTGGGCATCGGCCTGAGCGCGGTCTGCACCGCGTACACCAACTACCTGTTCACCGTGGCCGACCAGCAGAGCATCGCCATCGCCATGCGCTGGACCGTCGGCAGCACCAACGCGGCGGACTGGGACGGGGTCACCACCCTCGCCCTCGGCCTCGCCGTCTGCCTGATCGCGGCCCTCCTGGTCGGCCGGTCCCTCGGCACCCTCGCCCTGGGCGACGGATTCGCCGCCGGACTCGGGACCCGGGTGACGACGGTCCGCGTCGGCGTCCTGCTGCTCGGTGCCGCCGCCGCGGCCCTCGCCACCAGCGTCGTCGGCCCCATCGGCTTCGTCTCGCTCATCAGCGGGCCCATCGCCGTACGGCTGGTGGGGGTCGACCGCTCGACGGCCGTCGCCCCGGCCGTCGGCGCCGTCGTCGTCCTCGGCGCCGACGGCCTCGCGCAGCACGCACCCGTGGTCAGCCCGGTGCCCACCGGGGTCCTGACGGCGCTGCTCGGCGCGCCCTACTTCGTCTGGCTGATCCTCCGACGCGGGCAGGGAGCCTCGTGAACCACGCTGCGACACCGACCTCCGCGACCTCCGCGACTCCCTCGACCTCCGAGACCGACCCACCCGAGACGGACATGACCGAGACCGAGACCGAGACCGAGACCGAAACCGAGACGACGGACACGGCGCCGGTGAAGGCCGAGAAGACCGAGAAGACCGAGAAGACCGAACCGGTCCATCAGCTCGAAGCCCGTGGCATCAGCGCCGGATACAGCGGCACCCCCGTCATCGAGGACCTCTCCGTACGGATCGAGGCCGGCCGCATCACCGCGCTCGTCGGCCCGAACGCCTGCGGCAAGTCCACCCTCCTCAAGTCGATGGCCCGGCTGCTGCCCCTCACCGCCGGATCGGTCCTCCTCGACGGCGCCGACATCCACCGCCTGCCCACCCGGGAGGTGGCCCGCCGGCTCGGCGTGCTCCCCCAGTCCCCGATCGCCCCGGAGAGCATCACCGTCGGCGACCTGGTCTGGCGTGGACGCCACCCGCACCGCCAGTTCGGACGGCGCCGCGACGCCCACGACGACACCGTCATCGCCGAGGCGCTCCGGGCCACCGGCACCGCCGGACTCGTCGACCGTCCCGTCGACCAGCTCTCCGGCGGACAGCGGCAGCGCGTGTGGATCGCCCTGGCCCTCGCCCAGGACACCCCGACCCTGCTCCTCGACGAGCCCACCACCTATCTGGACGTCGCGCACCAGATCGAGGTGATGGACCTCCTCGCGGAACTAAACGAACAGACGGGCAAGACCATCGTGCTCGTCTCCCACGACCTCAACCAGGCGGCCCTCTACGCGTCGACCATCGTCGCCATGCGCGACGGACGTGTCGTCCGCCAGGGCACGCCCGAAGAGGTGCTCGACGCGGCGACCGTGGCCGAGGTGTTCGGCCTGGAATGCGTCGTCGTCCCCCACCCCCTCACGGCCAGGCCGCAGATCTTCCCCCTCGGCCGCCACCACGCGCAGGAGAACCGATCATGAACCGCCTCGCAAGGCCCGCCGCCCGACGGTCCGCCCCCCGACGGTCCACCACTCGACGGTCCACCACTCGACGGTCCGCCGTCCGCACCCTCGTCGCCGCGGCCGCGGCCGCCACCCTGCTCGTCGGCTGCGGCGGCGGCAAGGACGACAAGGCCGGTACGGGCAAGCCGACCGGCAACGCCGCCGCGCCCGCGGCCGCCTTCCCGGTCACGCTCACCAACGCCTGGGGCAGGACCGAGGTCGAGAAGAAGCCCCTGAAGGTGGCGACCGTCTCCGACGGCGACACCTCCATCGCGCTCGCGCTCGGCCTGGTCCCCGTCATCACCCCGGACGCCGAGGACGGCGGCCCCGTCCCCGAGTACAAGCAGCGCGCGCTCACCAAGCTCGGCGCCGGCAAGCCCAAGACGTACGACGACACCGACGGGACCGACTTCGAGGCCATCGCGGCCGAGGCCCCGGACATCATCCTCGGCATGAACACCTGGTCCATGGACACGGACTACGCCAAGCTCGCCCCGATCGCGCCGGTCGTCACGTACACCGACAAGAAGCACGCCGACACCCTGACCTGGCAGGAGCGGCTGAAGAACGCCGCCAAGGCGCTGGGCATGACGGCGGAGGCCGACAAGGTGATCGCCGCGAACGACAAGGCCATCGGCGACGCCGCCGCCGCGCACCCCGAGTTCAAGGGCAAGGCCTACACCTACGCGGTCGTCCACCCCGAACAGCTCACCTTCATGTCCTACGCCGACCAGGACCCGGGGGTCTTCGAGCAGCTCGGCCTGAAGAAGACCGCCAAGGCCACGGGCTACAACGCGGAGAAGAACTCCGTCAGCCTGGAGAACCTGGACGAGCTGGAGGCCGACGTCCTGCTGATGACGTACCCCTTCGGCGACAACGGACTGCTCAGCGCCTCCGAGCTGGAGACCAACAAGCTCTTCCAGTCCCTCACCGTGGTCAAGGGCAAGCACTACGCGGTGATCCCGTCGGAGAACACCCTCTCCTCAGCCGTCGCCTACCCCGACGCCCTCAGCTTCCCGTGGATCGTCGAGAAGCTGACCCCCCTCCTCGCCAAGGCCGTCGCCGGCACGTGATGCCGCTCCCGCGAGGGAGCGGCATCACCCCGCATCACCCACCCCCGCGAGCCGGGGGGGGCCGGGGGGGGCCCCCCCCCCCCGGCGCCCCCCCCCCCGGGCCCCGCCCCCCCCCGACCCCAACGAAGCCCCACCCAAAACACCCCCCCCCCCCCCCCCCCC
>NZ_JBHTSA010000160.1:0-15629 GCF_042795405.1 Streptomyces sp. NPDC056480
CCCCCGACGGGGTGGGCGCACCGGCTTCTCCCTTGTCGTCATGGGGTCGGTACTCGTTCGGCGGCACCGTCGTGCGCCGGTCGGTGCAACGGCGTACGCCCCTTCGGGGGGCATGTTCGAGGCGTGGATTCACTCGAACGGAGGCGTGGCGCTCAGTAGTTCTGCGGTTGCGGAGGGCTATACCCGCAGGCACGGTGAGAGGGAAGTTGTCCGACGCATAAGGAAAAGGAACACATATGCGTCCCCTGGCTACACGCCGCATCACCGCCCTGGCGATATCCGCCGTCATCACCCTCGGCACGGCGGGACCCGCCATGGCCGACGAACGTCATCCGTCCACCGCGGCCGAACGGGCCGCCCGCGCACCCCTCCCCGACGCCGCCGCCCTGCTGACCCAGGCCGAGGCGCTCGGAGACCTCGGCTCGGTGACCACTCCCGTGGCCGAACTCGTCACGGCCGCGCTCAAGGCCGACTCCGGTCAGCTCCCGGCGGCCGACGCCGAGGCCTTCAAGGCCAAGATCGCGGCGGCCGTCGACGAGGCCAAGGCCACCGCGCCGGCCCCGCTGCCCGACGCGCCCGTCACACCGCCGTCGACGGACCTCCCGGTCACGCCCCCGTCGGCCGAGCTTCCCGTCACGCCTCCGTCGACCGATCTCCCGGTCACGCCGCCCGCGGCCGAGCTCCCCGTCACGCCGCCGGCCGTGGAAACGCCCGTCGAGCTCCCGGCGGCGCCACCCGTGGAAGCCCCGGCGCTGCCGGTGAAGCCGCCCGTGACCCTGCCCGTCGCGGCTGACGCGAAGGCCGTATGGGCCGAGAAGGCGGCCGCCCCGGCGGACGTCGTCGCCGACGCCCTCGCCACGGTCGAGAAGGCGGTCGCCGCCCTGCTCGCCGCGGTCACCTCCGGCGACGCCGGCGGAGTCGTACCGCAGGTCACGGCGACCCTGACCTCGCTGGTCAACCTGGTCGTCGGCACGGTCCTCGGCAGCGGCCTGCCCGCTCCCGACCTGGCCGGACTGCCCGCGCTGCCCACGCTCCCGGTCACCCCGCCCGAGCTGCCGGTGGACCCGCCCGAGCTGCCCGTCGACCCGCCGGTCGACGTGCCCGAGCTGCCGGTCACGCCCCCGCTGCCGGTCCGGTAGCCACCCGCAGGCCCTCGTGCCGGCCCGGCGTCCCGCCGGGCCGGCACAGGCGTGTGCGGTGGCGGTGGGGTCCGGTCGCAGCGGTGTCCGATCGGCAAATAGCACCGGTCCGCATCGATCGGGTGCAGTGTCGAGAAATCCTTCCTTCCGGAGTTTCCGTGCGGCACGCCGTTCGTTACAGAAGCAGAACAAAGCGCACGGGATTCAGCCAAGAGGCCTGTGCAGTACGTGACTTGAAGGTATAGAGGAAGGATTCATCTCATGAAGCCCACCAAGGTCGCCGCGGTTGTCGCCGGTTCGCTGATGGCCCTCGGCGCTGCCGCTCCCGCCATGGCCACGGAGGCGCTCACCCCCACCAGCCTGAACGGTGGCCTCGAAGCGATCGCCGCCAATGGGCTGAAGTCGGACGTCCTGAGCAGCACCACGGACGGCTCCCCGGTCAAGACCGTCACGGACACCGCGACCCAGCTGAACGACACCACCAAGGCGGCGCCGCTGCTCGGTGGCCTGCCGGTCCCCGGCGGCCTGCCGGTCGGTGGCTGACACCCGGCCTTCGCCCGGCTGACGTCACCTCAGTAACCCTGCCCTCGCGGGCACTTGCGGCGGCCGCGGCGCCGCCGTCTCCCACGGTCGGCTGATCGAATGATTTTCTGATCAGCTGCCGTGTGGCCCCCGTTGCACGGGGTTCGCCGACCCATACCCTCTGGCCAGTCCCACGCGAACGTCGGCGTGGATCAGGCCGGTCGGAGCGAGGGGGGATCCTCGCCGGTCTCTCCCCTTCTCCAGAGGAAGAGCGGTATGCGGTCCATCATCAGCAGGAAAGTACTCACCGCGGCGGCAGCGACCGGCATCCTGTCGCTGAGCGGCGGATTCGCCCTGGCCGCGAACTCCCACGCCGGTACGGGCGACGGTCCGGGCCCCGGCAACGCCGGTCATGTCCAGGCCCCGCTGCCTGCGGACGTCTGCGGGAAGAGCTCGGAACTCGGCGGTTTCGTCGCCGCGGCCGTCGGTGACCTCTGCGACCAGGCGGAGGATCCCGGCGGCTACGGCGACGAGCCGGGTGAACCCACGCACCCCGGCGAGCCGACTCATCCGGGTGAACCCACGCACCCGCCGACCCACCCGCCGACGCATCCGCCGACGCATCCGCCGACGCATCCGCCGACGCACCCCCCGACGCATCCGCCGACGACGCCTCCCACGAAGCCGCCGACGACGCACCCGCCCACGCACCCGCCGACGAAGCCGCCGACGACGCCTCCCACGACGCACCCGCCGACGACGCCTCCCACGAAGCCGCCGACGACGCATCCGCCCACGCACCCCCCGACGACGCCGCCGACCACGCACCCGCCGACGAAGCCTCCGACGCACCCGCCGACCACGCCTCCCACCACGCATCCGCCGACCCACCCCCCGACGACGCACCCGCCGACCCACCCGGGTGAGTGCGAGGAGCCGGCGCCGGGCGAGGAGCCGGAGCCCGGTTGCGAGGAGCCGACGACGCATCCGACGACCAGGCCCCCCACCACGCCGCCCGAGCTTCCCGACACGGGCAGCGAGACCGCGCTCATGGGCGCGGCCGCGATCAGTGCCGCACTGATCGTCGGCGGCACCGTCGTGTACCTGCGCGGTGGCCGGATCGCCCGGCGCCACTGACCCCGTACACCGGCCGAGCGTCAACCGAGGCCCTCACCTTCACCGGTGAGGGCCTCGCCCGTTGCTGCACATGGGGGAGTTCCGGCGACGTTCCCCCGAAGGTCTCGTTGTCAGAACATGACTCTGCGCTCTCACGCCGGCATGGGACTCCTCATGACCGCGTTCGCCTCCGCCGCCCTGGCCGCCCCGGCCTCGGCCGTCGAGGCGCCGGTGATCGTCCCCCTCCAGGGGCTCGACCCGGTGCTCCCGATGGACGCCCCCACGGTGGCCACCGGCGTACCCGTCCCGATGCCCGGCGCACCCACCGGCTTCCAGCAGGGCATCGGCTCGCTGCCCGACCTCGCGCTGCCCAGCGTGCCGCTCACCGGCACCCTCCCCGCGACGGTGGTGGACGCCCCGCTGCCCGAGGTCCTGAAGGGCAGCGAGCCCGGACGTGCGCTCTTCGCCACCCCGCACTCGGAGATGGCGGCGGCCACCCCGGGTGCCGTCGTCGGCAACCCGGTGGTCGCCCCCAAGGGCAACGGTCTCGCGGGCCTTCCGGACCTCGCGAAGCCCCGGGTCGGTCTGCTGCCCCCGATGGCGAGCGGTGCGCTGGACTCCCAGCTCGGTCTGGCGCCCGAGGCGCGCTGACGCGCCGGCTCGGCGAGGCCCGTCGGGACGCGGCGGGGCGAAAGGCCGTTCCCCTGCGGCCCCGCCCTTTCCGTACTTCTGTGCGATCGGCGGCCCCGTGGGTGAAGACACGATTCTTCCCCGCCACCGAAAGGGCTTTCGTTCGTTGCAACAGGAGGCTTGTCGCATGGCCGCGGCCCGTGGACCGAGGCCGTCCCGCCGTATCCGGCGGCGGACGGTTCTCGGCCCGCGGGCCATTTTTCGGTTTTCCTTCTTCCCTTTCGGCCCAACAGCCGTGACCCGGTCCCTGGTACGACGTTGAACGGGACTGACGGCCGTGATTCCTGCGGTCGCTTTCCACGTCCAAGGAGTTCTTGATGTCTCGCATCGCGAAGGCTGCCGCTGTTCTCGCCGGCACGGGTGCCGTTGCCCTCAGCGGAGCCGGCCTGGCCGTCGCCGACTCGGGCGCCGAGGCCGTCGCCGCCCACTCGCCCGGTGTCGCCTCCGGCAACGTCGTCCAGGTCCCGGTCCACGTCCCGGTCAACCTCTGCGGCAACACCGTCAACGTCATCGGTCTGCTGAACCCGGCGTTCGGCAACACCTGCATCAACGCCGACGGCCACGACAACGGTGACGGCGGCTACGGCGGCTGATCCCCCGTGACGACCGTGTCCCCCCGATCCGGCCGGGTCGGGGGGACACGTGTGTACGGGGTACGGAGGCCCGCGGCGGGTCCTCGGGTCTCCCGGGGCCCTCAGGCGTACCGGTAGATCCGGCTGTGGTCGAACATCGACGTCGGCGTCACGCCCCAGGGCGCCATCGGCTCGTGCCGGGCGACGACCTTGCGGTACTGCGCGTCCCCGAGCGGCGGCGGCTCCGCGGGAAGGTACGCGGCCCCCGGGTTGCGCTGCTGCCAGCGTGACCAGACCAGGTCGACGAACGAGTGGTGCAGCCAGAACACCGGGTCGTTCACGGAGCCGCCGCCGAGCATCAGACCGCCGACCCACCGGTGCACCCGGTTGTGGACGCGGAACCGTTCGTTGCCCCGGCCCGGCGCCCAGCCCTCCAGGCGGTTGCGGAAGCCGGAGGCGCTCGTCGAGTTCCAGGGCGTCACGTCGTACACCCGCTCCCGCATCACCTCGTCGAGCTGGGCCTGCGTGGGCAGCGCGATCGGGTCGCGGGGGCGGCCGAAGTCCCTGGTCAGGAAGCGTTCCTCGGTCATCGACTGGGTGATCGTCCAGCGTCCGGCGGAATGCGCGAAGGGGCCGGTCATCACCTGGAGGTCGGCCCGGCGCCCGTTGCCGCCGAGGAAGTCCTCGCCCCAGAGCGAGGACGCCGGACTGTTGTCGCGGGTCCAGTCCCAGTACGGGACGGAGACCGTCGGATCGATCCGGCGCAGGGCCGTCTCGAACTCCAGCAGGAACTTGCGGTGCCAGGGCAGGAAGCTCGGCGTCATGTGGGCGACCCGGAGCCGCCCCTCCCCGTCGGCCGTGTAGTGGTCGATGTGGGTGCGGACGAAGCGGTCGTACGCCCCCGTTCGCTTGAGCTCCAGGACGGCGGCGACGAACTTCCGGCGCTCGGCGCCGGTCAGATCGCGCTGGTTCTTACGCGTGTACACCACGCGGGCTCCCTCCCGTCGGGTCGGTGTGGACGCCATGGGCGGCGGCGAGCGGGGAGAGCCGGGCGGTGCCCAGCTCGTCCACGGCCGCGCGGACGGCCGCCAGCGGCGTCGGGCAGGACTCGTAGTGGTCGATGGGGGTGACGTAGCCGCCGTCGGCGCAGCGCATCAGATGCAGCGGCCGGCCGTCCACGAGGGCCACCGGTCCGCCCTCGGGGCCGGAGAAGCCCAGGATGCGACGGCCCGCGTACATCTCGTCGAAGGCGTGCGGGTCTTGCGCGCTCCCCTCGGGTGCCCCGGAGGGTGGGCGGCTCGTGACGCGGCCGAGGGCGCCCCCCGTGAAAGCGGTGACGGCCAGCGCGAAGAGGGACCGCAATGCGACGCGGCGCGGGACGATCATGAGTGATCTCCTCGGGGTCGGGGGAGCCCTCAGGGCACAACGATGAAAACCCGGGTTCGTTGCGCCGAAAATGCCAGCGGCGTGAATGTCGGCCGTTCGAGTGAAAACGGCGCGGGGAAAGGGTGGTTGGAGCACTAGCATCCGATTCATGACCACTTCCAACGTCGTTTCCTCGGCGCGCAGCGCCTCTCCGCTGGGAACTCTCACGGTGATTCCGTGGGCCAGCGAGCCCTCCGCCGATGCGGCCGGTACGCCGTTTCTCATGGCGTATTCGCTCGGCGACGGCCGGGACGGCCCGGAGGCGGGTCAGCAGGCCATGCGGACCGCCCTGGAGGCCATGGGTCTCTCCGTCGGCGACCGGCTCTTCGATCTGGACAAGGACGCCGGGATCACCGCCTCGCTGCTCGTCGAGGGCGGCTCCGCCGTCCTCAACCTGCCGTTCCTGAAGGTGCAGTGCCCGGTGCCCGACGAGTGGCAGGAGGCGGCCCGCGAGCGCGGCCAGGTCTACCTGATCTGCTCCGTGCGCCCCTGGCCCGAGGCGGTCCCCGGTCAGCCCGTCGACGAGGCGCGGCTGCGGGCGTTCGTCTCCGACGAGGAGATGCTCAAGGAGAGCGCCCACGTCCTGATGCCCGTCCGGCGTCTGCAGGGCTGAGCGGGAAGGGGGTCGCGCCATGGCGACGGTGAACGTACGGGGCGGGGTGCCGGAGCAGCGACAGGAGCGGGAGGAGTCCGCGCGGGAGACCGCGGGGACGATCGGCGGGAGCCGGGCCCTCGCCTGGATGCTGATGATCACCGGGGCGGCCGGCGTGCTGTCCGGCTGGGTGATCACGATCGACAAGTTCAAGCTGCTCGAGGACCCGGGCTTCCAGCCCGGGTGCAGCCTCAACCCGGTCGTGTCCTGCGGCAACATCATGAAGAGCGAGCAGGCGGGGGTCTTCGGCTTCCCCAACCCGATGCTCGGGCTCGTCACGTACGCCGTCGTCGTCGCCCTCGGTGCCGGGCTCCTGGCCGGGGCCCGCTACCGGGGCTGGCTCTGGCTCGGCCTCAACGCGGGCATGCTCTTCGGCGTCGGCTTCTGCACCTGGCTGATGTACCAGTCGCTGTACGAGATCAACGCGCTCTGCCTGTGGTGCTGCCTGGCCTGGGTCGCCACGATCGTCATGTTCTGGTACGTCACCGCGCACAACGTCCGGCACGGTGTGATCCCCGCCCCGGCGGGTGTGCGGACCTTCCTCGGCGAGTTCACCTTCGCCCTGCCCGTCCTGCACATCGGGATCATCGGGATGCTGATCCTGACCCGCTGGTGGGAATTCTGGACGAGCTGACGTGAGCCGTCTCCTTCCCGGGCCGCGGGCCGCACTCGTCGTGCTGCTCGCGGCCGTTCTCGTGCTCCTGCTGCCGTACGACCGGATCGCCCCCGGCGACCGGCACACCGGGATCCGGGCGGTGCCCGAGCCGGACCCGGCGCCGCTGCCCGGGGTGCCGTCCGGGTTCTTCACCGGCTCCGACGAGGCCGGGGTGCGCAGGATCGCCCAGGCGCAGGCCTGGCTCGGCGGCGGGTCGCTGACCGTCGGGCACACCTATCTGCCGGGCGACCGCTGGTCCAACATCGAGGGCCATCCGGCGCTCTTCGAGCCCTGGGCGCGCTGGAAGGAGGCGCGGCCGGGGCGTCTCTTCGTGCTGAACGTGCCGATGATGGACCGCAGCGAGGCGGGGCTGCCGGACGCCGAGGTGCGGGCGGGGCTGCGGCGCGGCGCGGACGGCGCCTTCGACGGGCACTTCAGGACGCTGGGGGAGCGGCTGGTGGAGCACGGGCTGGGGGACGCGGTCCTGGTGCTCGGCTGGGAGATGAACGGAACCACGTACAGCCATCGCTGCGGGCCGGACCCGGAGGCCTGGAAGGCGTACTGGCGGCGGGTGGTCGCGGTGCTGCGGGGGGTGGCGGGGCAGCGGTTCCGCTTCGACTTCACGCCGAGCCGGGGGCGGGACGCCGTGGAGTGGCCGCGCTGCTACCCGGGGGACGACGTCGTCGACATCATCGGGCTGGACGCGTACGACCAGCCCGCGGGGCTCTCCTTCGAGGACCAGGTGTCCGAGGAGTACGGGCTCGCCCACCATGTGCGGTTCGCGGCGGCGCACGGCAAGCCGGTCTCGTACCCGGAGTGGGGGCTCTTCCGGAACGGTGACAACCCGGCGTACGTGCGGGGGATGCTCGACTGGTTCGCGGCCCACCGGCCCGTCTACCAGACGGTCACCGACTACTGCCCGCACGGGGTGTGGGGGTGCGCCGACAATCCCGAGTCGGCGCGGGTGGTCAGGAAGGCACTGGGAGGGACGGCCGGCCCGTGAGGGAGCCGGCTCCGTTCCCGGGCGCCTTCCCGGTGTCCGGTCAGGCGTGCTGGTAGGCGACCAGGGAGATGCCGACGTAGTGGACGATGAACGCGGCCAGCGTCAGCGAGTGGAAGACCTCGTGGAAGCCGAACCAGCGCGGTGAGGGGTTCGGGCGCTTGATGCCGTAGATGACGCCGCCCGCGCTGTAGAGCAGTCCGCCGACGATGACGAGGACGAGGACGGCGATGCCGCCCGCGCGCATGAAGTCGGGCAGGAAGAAGACCGCGGCCCAGCCCATCGCGATGTAGCAGGGCGTGTACAGCCAGCGCGGGGCGCCGACCCAGAAGACCCGGAAGGCGATGCCGGCGAGGGCCGCCGCCCAGACCGCCCACATGAGCGGCTCGCCCGTGGAGTCGGGGAGCAGGAGCAGGGTGAGCGGGGTGTAGGTGCCCGCGATGATCAGGAAGATGTTGGCGTGGTCGAGGCGCCGGAGCACGGCCTCGCCGCGCGGGCCCCAGTTGCCGCGGTGGTACAGCGCGCTGATGCCGAAGAGCAGGCAGGCGGTGAGGACGTAGATCCCGCAGGCGATGCGGGCGCGGGGTGAGTCGGAGAGGGCGACCAGGACCAGGCCGGCGACGATCACGGCGGGGAACATGCCCGCGTGCAGCCATCCTCTGAGCCGGGGCTTCAGCGGGAGCGACGGGGCCTGCCCGATCGGATCCGGCTCGATCGGGGTCACTTCCGGCGTGGCTGCAGTCATGAACGGAATCGTACCTACGGCCCCGTAGGTCCTGGATGTGAGTGGCGATGCTCACGTGTGCGTGCCCCTGGACATATGGGCGGATCCGTCGGATGATCAAATGAGTGCGGTCGGCACCGGATGAGCAGCTACGAAGCATCCGGGTCGCGGCCCCCACGGGGCACACACCAAAAAACCCCTCTACAAGGAGCAATCGTGGCGCGCGACAACGCGGCTCCCCAGACCCTTCCGACCCAGCACCAGGAGCTCGTCTCCTGGGTGAACGAGATCGCGGAGATCACCCAGCCGGACAACATCGTCTGGTGCGACGGCTCCGAGGCGGAGTACGAGCGCCTGTGCGAGGAGCTCGTCGCCAAGGGAACCTTCACGAAGCTCGACCCGGTGAAGCGCCCGAACTCGTACTACGCCGCCTCCGACCCGACCGACGTCGCGCGCGTCGAGGACCGGACCTTCATCTGCTCCGAGAAGGAGGAGGACGCGGGCCCGACCAACCACTGGAAGGCCCCGGCGGAGATGAAGGAGATCTTCGCGGGAGAGAAGGGCATCTTCCGCGGGTCGATGCGTGGCCGCACCATGTACGTCGTGCCCTTCTGCATGGGCCCCGTCGGCTCCCCGCTCTCCGCCATCGGCGTCGAGATCACCGACTCCGCGTACGTCGCCGTCTCCATGCGCACCATGACCCGCATGGGACAGGCCGTCCTCGACGAGCTCGGCACCGACGGCTTCTTCGTCAAGGCCGTCCACACCCTCGGCGCCCCCCTGGAGGAGGGCCAGGAGGACGTGCCGTGGCCCTGCAACTCCACCAAGTACATCTCGCACTTCCCCGAGAGCCGCGAGATCTGGTCGTACGGCTCCGGCTACGGCGGCAACGCCCTGCTCGGCAAGAAGTGCTACGCGCTCCGCATCGCCTCCGTCATGGCCCGTGACGAGGGCTGGCTCGCCGAGCACATGCTGATCCTCAAGCTCACCCCGCCGCAGGGCGAGGCGAAGTACGTCGCCGCGGCCTTCCCGTCCGCCTGCGGCAAGACCAACCTGGCCATGCTGGAGCCCACGATCTCCGGCTGGACCGTCGAGACCATCGGCGACGACATCGCCTGGATGCGCTTCGGCGAGGACGGTCGCCTCTACGCGATCAACCCCGAGGCCGGCTTCTTCGGCGTCGCGCCCGGCACCGGCGAGCACACCAACGCCAACGCCATGAAGACCCTCTGGGGCAACTCCGTCTTCACCAACGTCGCCCTCACCGACGACAACGACGTGTGGTGGGAGGGGATGACCGAGACGGCCCCCGCGCACCTCACGGACTGGAAGGGCAACGACTGGACGCCGGAGTCCGAGACGCCGGCCGCCCACCCGAACGCCCGCTTCACCGTCCCGGCCGGGCAGTGCCCGACGATCGCCCCCGAGTGGGAGGACACCAAGGGCGTCCCGATCTCGGCGATCCTCTTCGGCGGCCGCCGCGCCTCCGCCGTCCCGCTGGTCACCGAGTCCTTCGACTGGAACCACGGCGTCTTCCTCGGCGCGAACGTCGCCTCCGAGAAGACCGCCGCCGCCGAGGGCAAGGTCGGCGAGCTGCGCCGCGACCCCTTCGCCATGCTGCCGTTCTGCGGCTACAACATGGGCGACTACATGGCCCACTGGGTCAAGGTCGGCGCCACCGCGGACGCCGCGAAGCTCCCGAAGATCTACTACGTGAACTGGTTCCGCAAGAACGAGGCCGGCAAGTTCGTCTGGCCCGGCTTCGGCGAGAACAGCCGCGTCCTGAAGTGGATCGTCGAGCGCCTGGAGGGCAAGGCCGAGGGCGTCGAGACCCCGATCGGCATCCTGCCGACCGCGGAGTCCCTCGACACCGAGGGCCTCGACCTGCCGGCCGAGGACCTGGAGTTCCTCCTCAAGGTCGACCGTGACGTGTGGCGCGAGGAAGCCGCCCTCGTCCCCGACCACCTCAACACCTTCGGCGACCACACGCCGAAGGAGCTGTGGGACCAGTACCACGCCCTCGTCGAGCGCCTGGGCTGATCCCGCACCGCAGACTCGTGGTGGGTTGCCCCGAGATACCGCCCTGACCAGTGGGGTCACGACGGCCCACCACGACGCAACCGGCCCCCGGAGCCCCCTCAGGCCCCGGGGGCCGGCGCATGTCCGCCGGCGTCCGGGTCAGAGGATCGGCCGGCCGGCCCCGACGGTCGCGATCGCTCTGCGGCAGGCACCGCGGAAGCTCTTGAAGAGGCTGCCCTCGTCGTCCCAGGTGCCCGCGCGGGCGCCACGGGAGGAGGTACGGAACCTCACCGATCATGCGTGGTCGCTGATCATCCGTCGCGCCCCTCCACGTACCGGGTGTGAATCTGCTGCCGGACGGCCTCCGCCTCCTGGAGCGCGGCGGCGATCGCCGTCAGCTCCTCGTGGAGCGCGGCCAGCTGGCGCTCCAGGTGGTGCTCCGGCTGTTCCGCGCCCGGGGCGAACCGGGACCACCACCGCGTCCGTACGAACGTGTCGACGGCCTCCGGGATGTCCTGGCGGACCGCGCGGGCCAGCACGTGCAGATGCTCCGGGTCGGTCACCCAGCCCGGAGCGAGCAGGGCCTCGACGAGGGTGTCGAGCGTCGTCAGACGCTCGCCCGCGGCATCCGGCAGCTCCGCCTCCGCCAGGTACGCGCGCAGCCGCGCGAAGTCGGCCCGCAGCCCGTCGAGCCGGTCCCCCTCGTCGGCGAACTCCGGGGCCGCCGGCCGGTCGGGCGGGGCGATCAGCGCCCCCGCCGTGTACAGGCCGCCGACCACCAGCGGCCAGAGGGCGCCCGCGGCCCCGGTGAGGGCGATGCCGACGCCGGCCAGACCGAAGACGGAGCCGAAGAGGTTCTTGCGGGACTCGGCGTACCGGAGCACGGCGTTCCAGGGTCTGTCACTGGTAGCCACGGATCTCCTCGAAGGCACCGTCCAGCGAACCCCGGTTGGCGTCGAAGAGCTTGCCGCCGGTCAGGCTCGCGATGTGGTCGAGCTCGCCGCGGTCGGAGTCCCCGAAGAGGATCGGGAAGACCGGCGTGCGCTTCTGCTCGGCGGACAGGGAGGAGTAGAAGCTGTCGAACGCGCCGGCCGGGTCGCCGTCGGTGTTCTCCCCGTCCGTCATGAGGACGATCGAGGTGAACGCGTCACCGCGGGACTTCCCGAGGAAGCGGTACGCCTCCTGGACACTGGAGTAGATCGCGGTGCCCCCGGAGGCCGAGAGCCTCTGCGCGTCCCCCTTGATCGCGTCGAGCGCCGCCCGCGGCGAGGCCGGGTCGACCGTGTGCGTACGGACCTCGTCCCGCTTCACGACGGAACCGAAGGGCATCAGGGTGACCTCCTCCCGGTCCCGGAAGTCACCGGTCAGCTCCACCAGGGCCTTCTTGAGGCGTTCGAGCCGCTCACCGCTCATCGAACCCGAGGTGTCGAGCACGTACACCGTGCGGGACGGCCGGCGCAGGGTGTTGTCGTACGCGTCGAGCAGCCCGTCCGCCACCTTCCGGCTGCCGGGGAACGGCAGCTCGCGCCGCTGGTCCCGGGCGAGGGCCGAGGCGGGGCGGACGCCGGGGACGACCGGGCGGCGCAGCGTCTTCTCGGTGATCTGCCGCTGGGCGTCCGGGGTCCGCAGGAACGTGGTGAGCTTCCCGGCCGCCGCCTTCGCCTCGGGCCGGGCGGAGGTGAGCAGGGTCAGCGGGTAGTCGGCCGTCACGACGCCGTCGGACGGCCGGATCACCGTCAGTCCGCCGGGCGCGGACAGCAGGACCGACTCGTAGTTCACGAGCGCGTCGACGTCGGTGCGGCGGGCGTACGCGGTGGCGAGCCAGCCGGAGGAGCCCGAGGTCAGCTTCTGGCCGGTGAAGAACTCCTTGAGCCGCGGGGTGGCCTCGGTGACGTCCTGCTCGGTGAGCGCCGACTGGGCCCCGGAGAGCCCGGAGGCGACCGAGACCAGCGCGGAGAAGCCCGAGTTGGAGCGCATCGGGTCGGTCATGCCGTACGTCAGCTTCCCGTCGGCGACCGCCCGGTGCAGCTGCGACCAGGTGACCTTCGCCGGGTCCCAGCCGAGCCGGGCGACGACCGCCGGACGTACCCCGAGGGCGACGGGCGAGGCCATGATCGGGGTCTCGCCGGTGATCTTCTTCGCGGTGTCCGGCCGGAGTCGCAGATAGTCGTTGGAGGAGAGCCAGACCGCGTCGTAGTTCTTCTCCGCCTCGCCCGACGCGATCTGCTCGACGGCGTCGAGGGTGCCGACGTAGGTGGGCCGGACGGTGACGCCGACGGACTTGCGGGCCTCTTCGAGGATCGGTGCCATGTCGGCGAGTTCGGAGGAGGCGAGGACCCGGAGGGTGCCCGCGACGGCCTCCTGGCCCTGCTCGTCGGGCCGGCCGGTGGCTCCGCCCCCGCTGTCCCCGGACCCGGACCCGCCGGAGCAGGCGGTGACGAGGAGGGCGAGAGCGAGCCCGGCGACGGTGCGGGACAGGGAACGGCGGCGCTGCGTACGGGTCGTCGTCATGCGCGGTCGCCACCCTCCAGCGCGCCGGTGCGGCGGCTGCGCGCCAGGTGCGCGCTCGCCTCCTGGAGTTCGGCGGTCAGCGACTCGACCGTCGCCGCCATCGACTCCGTCGCCTGCGCCTTGTACGTGTCGATGGCGTCGAGCGTCCGGTAGATCTGCTGGAACGCCGTGCGGAGGGTCTCCGCGCCCACCGCCGGGTCCGCCGCGATCCGCTGGATCTCGCCCGCCTGGGTGGCCAGCATCTCGGCGTTGCCGCGGACCAGGTCCTCGGTCGTCGAGCGCAGTGCGTCCACCTGCGCGGTGACCTTCCGCTGGTTCTCGAGCGCCGAGGCCAGCATCACCGCGATCCGCAGCGCCGACACGGTCGTCGTCGCGGCCCGGTCCACGCCCTTGATCAGTTCGTCGTTGTTCCGGCGGACCACGTCCATCGCCAGGTATCCCTGGGCGCAGACGGCGAGCTGGGTCAGCAGGTCCTGGTGCTTCTGGCGGACCGGGAAGAGGACGTCCGCGCGCAGCGCGTCCGCCTGGGCCGGGTCGGCCGTGGTGGAGATGCGCTGCTCCACGGCCGCGTCGAGCGCGTCGGTGAGCACCGCGTACTCCTGGAGCTTGCCCATGGTCTCCCAGAGCCGGGCCCGCTCCGTCTGCAACGCGGCGTTGTCGCGGCGCAGTTCGTCCTGGCCGCCGCGCAGGGAACCGACGATCCGGTTCAGCGTGGCCTGCGAGGAGGCGTACCTGGCGACGTGGTCGCGGAGCTTGTTGCCGCCGGGGAGTTTCGAGAGCAGCCCCTTGATGCCCTTGCCGGGGGTGTCGCGGGGGTCCAGGTCCGTGATGGTGCGCCGGAGTTCGACGAGGGACGAGCCGACCCGGGACTGGGCGTCGCCGCCGGCTCCGGAGTCGAGCGAGCGGATCGTACGGTCGAGCATCCGGTTGGACTGCTGCGTGGCGGAGCGCATCTCGCCCGCGCCGAGTCCCGCGATCTCGCCGATGCGGCCGGTGAACTCGGGGGAGCGCGGGTCGAGTCCCTCGATCGAGCCGACGTACTCGGCGGCCCGCCGGGACAGCTCCGTACGGGTGGCCTCGTCGACCGGCACCAGGCCGGAGGCCTGCGCGGCGCGGACCGGCGGCACGGGCTCGGGCGGGGTGAGGACCAGCGGGGTGTCGTGCTCGGGAGGTGTCAGGGCCATCGTTCTTCTCGGATCCTCGGGCGTGGTCATGCGGTGTCCCCCTGGTCGCGGGCCCGCAGGGCCATCTCGTGCAGCACCTTGCCGGTGGGCACGGGCGCCTGGCGGACACCGGTCAGCGTCTGGTTGAGGTAGGCGGTGTGACTCTGGGTCGCGGTGGTGAACTCGCTCGCCGCGCCCTGCGGCCGGAAGCCGTGGCGGACCGCGAGTCTCCGCAACTCGGGGTCGGTGGAGAGGAGTTCGCCGAGTGCTCGGCCGTTCTCGGTGAGCGGTACGAGGGTGTGGTCGCTGCTGACGGTGGTGTCCGGGTAGAGGACGACGAGGTCGCCCATCGGCCGGCCGGCCAGGAGCTGGGCGGCGACCTGGGACTCGTACACGAGGACGAGCGGGTTGCCGACGCCGCTGATGAAGTCGCGGAAGGGGGCGTCCGAACCGGACTGCTGCGCGCCCTGCACCTGCACGAGCTTGCGCAGCAGCGGGGCGGTGCGCGTGATCGCCGCCTTGTTGCTCGCGACCCGGCCGCCGTCGGCGACGTAGCTCGCGGCGGCGAGGTAGAGGGCGCCCGAGTTGGAGGCGACCGGATCGGTGGAGGTGATGAAGAGGGTGCCGCTCAGCTCGGAGTGTCCGGCGGAGCCCTTGAGCTGCTGCCAGGTCCGGTCGGCGCGGGCCGCCGCGAGGTAGGCGTCCATCTTCAGGGTGCCGCTGGTGCCGCGCGGCCCCAGGGTCGCCAGGCCGTTCCGGGCGAGGACCCGGGCGGCGGCGCTGTGCGCGACGACGACGAGCGGCGAGTAGAAGGGCCGCAGCGGGGCCGTCGTCGCCTTCGTCTTCTGCGCGGCCTTCGCGCGCAGTCCGTCGGCCGGGGCCTTGGAGGACGGGAAGGCGAAGTCGTAGCCGTCGAGGGGCAGTTCCTCCATGTCCCAGGACCCGGAGGTCTCGGTGCCCACGGTGAAGCCCTTCGCGGCGAGGGCCTTCACCACCTGAGGGTCGGTGAAGAACTCCGCCTTCTCCGACCCGATGACTCCTCGCACGGTCTTCGTTGCCGTGCCCGTGTCCTTGTCGCCGCCCGTCACGAGGACGGCGGCCACGCCGCCGAGGAGAAGGACGGCCAGGACGATTCCCAGGATGCGTCTCACGTGGGCAGCGTGCTCACGGAAACCCACATTCCAGGGGGAGTCGGGTGTACGGGGGGTGAAGGAGCGATCCCGGTACCGAACCGGAGCGTGGGCTGCCGTATCTCCGCGGTTTCGGGGTGGGGAGGGGATGTGGAGAGGCGGGAGGAGCGGTGTCGGCGATGGCGCGGGGGCGTGCCGGGGGCGCCGGCGAGGGTGCGGGGGTGTGCCGGGGCGAGGGCGCGCAGGTGTGCCGGGTGGTGGCGGTGCGGGGGTGTGCCGGGTGGATGGCGCCCGGTCCGCGCGGTTCGTGC
>NZ_JBHTSA010000161.1:0-15234 GCF_042795405.1 Streptomyces sp. NPDC056480
GTGCGGGTGGGCGGCGGGTGGAACACGTACGCGCAGTTCACGGGTGGCAGTGATCTGACGGGTGACGGGCGGGCTGATCTGGTGGCCCAGGACAAGGTGGGTGACCTGTACCTGTACAAGGCGACGGGTTCGGTGGGGGCCCCGTACGAGCCGCGGAAGAAGATCGGTCACGGCTGGGGGATCTACAACCAGATCACCGCTGCCGGGCAGCTCGGTGGGAACCCGACGGGTGATCTGATCGCGCGGGACAAGGACGGGGTGCTCTGGCTGTATCTGGGCAAGGGGGACGGGACGTTCGCGCCGCGTACGCGGATCGGCGGTGGCTGGAACGTGTACGGCGACATCGTGGGGATCGGTGACGGCAACAAGGACGGCCGTCCCGACGTCTACGCGCGGACCCCGCAGGGCGCGGCCTTCTTCTACCCCGGCACGGGCGACTACAGGACCCCGTTCAAGCCCCGCGTCACCACCGCGGCGGGCGTTGCCGCGAGCCCCGAGGACGGCGGGGCGTACAACCAGATCTTCTGATCCGGGCGTACAACCATTCGACAGGGTGGTGGGTCAGAAAGAGCACGTATATGCGGACAGGGGAGGAACACGCCTTGCGTGCTGTTATATCTCGTCGACGTCTTTCGGTGGCGGTGGGGGTCGTCGTCGCCGCGGTGACCGCCGCGTCCCTCACCGCCCCGGCCACCGCCGCACCGGCACCCGCGCCCGGGTCGGCGGCGGTGCCCGCCACCGCGAAGCAGGCCGCCGCGGAGCCGATCCCGGTGCCGTTCCTCGGCGAGTTCGGCTTCGTCGTCAGCGCCGGCACCTCCGGATTCCTGACGAACTCGAACAGCGGCGGCGGGGAGGTGCGCTGGACGCGCTACGACACCGGGGCGTCGACGGTCGTCGCCCAGGACGCCCCGGCGGTCGACGGCTCCATGTCGGGCGTCGTGGTCGTCGGGGACGACCACTTCCAGACGGCGAGGGTCCTGACGCTGCACGACATGGCCACCGGCGCCGCACCCGTCGTCATCGACCTCCGCACCCTCGGATCCACGGCGCGCTACGTGGGCGTGGTGGGCTCCACCGTCCTCGTCCGGACGACGAACGCCGACGGCACCATGAAGCTCCACCTCGTCACCAAGGACGGGGGCGTGCTGTCCCACCGTGAGGTGTCCGGACTTCCCGCCGACGCCAAGGGGATCGAGGGCGCCGACACCCTGCGGGACGCGGGGCTCGTCCGCTTCCACAGCGTCGTGAACGGCACCTCGAAGACCGTCCACGCCGTCGTCGACGTCGCCGCCGGCCGCGTCACCGAGTCCTACTCCGCCCCGACGGGCTCCTTCGCGAGGTCCCACCTCACGCAGGACCGTGTCGCATGGCTGGAGCCGGCGGGCGCCACGCAGGAACTCGTCTCCACGAAGAGAGGGACGGGCGAGGTCCTGCGGACCCCGCTCTCCGGCCTGAACGAGCGGCTGCTCGGCGACTGGGTGGCCTACTCCCAGGGCGAATGGAAGCCGTTCGTGGCGCGCCCGCTGGCGGGAGGGGAGCCCGTCAAGCTCCTCGACCACGCCCTGAACACGACGGTGAGCCCCGACGGCAGCCTCCTCGTCCGCGGCGGCACCCTGGAGAAGGGCGAGGGCCTCTACCGGATCGCCCCCGGTGCGGACGGCACACCGGCCGCCGAGATGGTCGCGTCCACCGGCAGGCCCACCGCCCTCACGTACGAGCGCACCGGCATCCCGGACGTCATCGACCTCACCGCCCAGTCCGGCGTGCCGCTGACCTGGAAGCTGTCGACGACCTTCGCGGACGTCAGGGTCGGGCTCACGCACAAGGCGACCGGGCGGACCTTCTGGCAATCCATCTACCTGAACCCCGACAACGGCAACGGGGGGTACTACCCCGACGGGTTCATCGGCTTCCACTGGAACGGCGAGTTCGGTTCGGACTCCCGTGGGCGGCGCACGGCCTACAACGGCGAGTACACGTGGAGCCTGACCGCGACCCCGCAGAACGGGATCGGCCCCGGCGTCACCGCCACGGGCGGCTTCAAGGTGGTCCGGAAGGCCGGCGCGCACGACTACACCGACAACGGATCGCCCGACCTGTTCGCCAGGAACTCCGACGGCGTCCTGAAGCGCATCGACACCACCTGGGACGAGGACCGGGGGCGCCTGATCGCCGGGGAGGACCACAAGGACAACGACTTCGCGACCGGCTGGAACATCTACGACCGGATCGAGTCGGTCGGCGACATCGCCGGGAAGAACCCGGCGGACACGGTCGCCCGTGACAAGAGCGGGGTGCTCTGGCTCCACCGGGGCACGGGCAGCGACTCGCGCACGGGCTTCGAGCCCCGGGTCCGGATCGGCGGCGGGTGGAACACGTACACCCAGTTCACCGGCGGCAGCGACCTGACGGGCGACGGCCGTTCGGATCTCGTCGCCACCGACAAGGCGGGCGACCTCTGGCTCTACAGGTCGACCGGCGACATCCTCGCCCCGTTCGCCCCGCGGAAGAAGATCGGCCACGGCTGGGGCGTCTACAACCAGATCACGGCCACCGGCAACCTCGGCGGCAACGCCACCGGTGACCTCGTCGCCCGGGACAAGAACGGTGCTCTCTGGCTCTACCTGGGCAACGGCGACGGCACCTTCGCCGCCCGCAGGCTGATCGGCGGCGGCTGGAACCAGTACGCCCACATCGTCGGCATCGGCGACGCGAACGAGGACGGCCGCCCCGATCTGTACGGCCGTGGCCCGGAGAACACCTCGTTCTTCTACGCCGGCACCGGCGACTGGAAGGCCCCGTTCAGGACGCGCACCTACAGCGAGGTCACGCTCCAGGAGGAGAACGACCCGTACGACAAGCCGTTCGACCACGTCTTCTGATCCCGCTCCCAGCTGTGCCCTGCCCGGCTGTGCCCTGCCCAGCTGTGCCCTACCCAGCTGTGCCCTACCCGGCTGTGCCCTACTCAGATGTGAAGGAGTGCGTCTTGCGCACCACCATGTCCCGCCGCCGACTCCCGGTGTCGGTCGGCGTCGTCCTCGCGGCCATGACCGCCGCCTCACTCCACGCCCCGGCGGTCGCGACCGCCGTGCCGCCGCCCTCCGCGGCGGCGCAGCAGGCGCGTGCCACCGCCGCGTCGGTCGAGGTGCCGTTCCTGGAGTCGGGGGGTGAGCTGCTCGCCGCGGGGGCGACCGGTTTCCTCTCCAAGACCCCCGACAGGGTGGTGCGCTGGACGCGGTACGCGGACGGGGTGTCGAAGGTCATCGACACCTCGGGGGAGGCCTGGGTCACCGGCTCGGCCACGGACACCGTCGTGGTCGTCAAGCAGGTGTGGCACCGGCCTTCCATCGAGTCGGTCACCGTGTACGACATGGCGACCGGCGCCGCCCCGGTCACGATCAAGGCGACGGACGTCCCCGAGCTGAACGGGGACTTCTACGGTGCCGTGGGTTCGACGCTCCTCATGGCCGCCTACGACGGGTCCGCGCTGACGCAGGTCGAGGTGCGCGGCGGCACCGTGTCCGCCCGCAAGGTGGCCGGCGTGCCCGCGGACGTCAGCAACGTGTGGATGCCGAGCGACCTGCCCGGTGCGGCCCTCGTCCAGTACTACGACGGGCGAGGGGGCAGGACGGGCGTCGTCGACCTCACCACCGCGAGCCTCGTGGAGGACTTCGAGCGGACCCGCGAGGTGAAGGCCTCGTACCTCGCGGCGCGCCGCGTCGCGTGGACCGAGTCGGTGGACGGCAAGCCCGTCCTCGCCACCGCGGTGAGGGGAGGGGGCGAGGTCGAGCGCGTTCCGCTGGGCCCCGACGACTCGGCGGCGCTGACCGGCGGTCTCGTCGGCGACTGGTTCGCCTTCGGTGCCACGACCGGCGACGCGACCCCTTGGCACACGTTCACGGCCCGTTCCCTGACGGACGGGTCGACGGTGAAGGTCCTCGACCACGCCGAGTCCGCCACGCAGGGGCCCGACGACACCCTGCTGGTCCTCGGGGTCACCGACGCCCACGGCCAGGGCGTCTACCGGGTGGCCGTCGGCGCGGACGGGAAGCCCGAGGCCGAACTGGTCGCCTCCACCGGCGAGCCGAACGAGGGCGCCACCCCGATCAGCTACGTCGGCGACGCCGTCCCGGCCGTCATCGACCTGGACCGCACCCCCCGGCCCCGCCTGGCGTGGACCTTCTCCTCGGACCGGGCGGACCTGTCGGTCGGATTCACGAGCAAGGCGACGGGGGAGCGCTTCCACCAGTTCGTCCGGGCCGGGAGCGGTTCCGGTGCCTCCGCGGGCGGACCGCTGGGGTTCGACTGGACCGGCGAGGTGCGGGACTCGTCACGGGACCTGCCGAAGGACGCGCCCAACGGCGCCTACACGTGGTCGGTGACGGCGCTCCCGAAGAACGGGATGCCGTCGGTCAGTGCCTCCGGGACGTTCACCGTGGTCCGCAAGGCCACGGCGCACGACTACGACGACAACGGCGCGCCGGACCTGCTCGCGCGCGACGCGAACGGCTTCCTCGACCGGATCGCCACCCACTGGGACAGGGCCACCGGGAAGCTCGTCCCCATCAATCCCACCCACACCGGCTCGCGCGGCTGGGGCGGCTACGACCGCATCGAGTCGGTCGGCGACGTCGCGGGCTCGCCCGCCGCGGACCTGGTCGGCCGGGACCGGCAGGGCGACCTCTGGTTCTACCAGGGCACGGGGGACGCCGGGTCGGGCGTGAACGTCGCGTCGCGCGAGCGGGTCGGCGGCGGCTGGCAGATCTACACCCAGCTCGCCGGCGGCAGCGATCTGACCGGCGACGGTCGCCCCGATCTGGTCGCCACGGACAAGAGCGGCGGTCTGTGGCTCTACAAGGCGACGGGTAAGGTCTCGGCGCCGTTCGCGCCGCGGAAGCGGATCGGCCACGGCTGGGGGATCTACAACCAGCTGACCGCCACCGGGAACATCGGCGGGAACCCGACCGGAGACCTCGTCGCCCGCGACGCCTCCGGTGTCCTCTGGCTCTACCTCGGCAAGGGCGACGGCACGTTCGCGCCGCGCACGAGGATCGGCGGCGGCTGGAACGCGTACGCCGACATCGTCGGCATCGGCGACGCGAACAAGGACGGCCGCCCCGACCTGTACGCCCGGACGCCGGCGGGCACCGCCACCGCCTTCTTCTACGCCGGTACGGGCGACTGGAAGGCCCCGTTCAAGCCCCGCGGCTCCACCGAGGCCGGTGTGCAGGAACCCTGGGCCACCGTGAAGTACAACCACGTCGCCTGACCGGCCGGCGGCGCGGATCCTGCGACACTGCCTGCATGAGGCTCTTCGCCGCCGTCCTGCCGCCCCCGGAGCGGCTGGACCGGCTCGGACACGTCGTCGACCGTCTGCACCGGCTGCCCGGTGCGGACGGGCTCCGCTGGACCTCGCGGCCCGGCTGGCACCTCACGCTCGCCTTCATGGGGGAGGTCGACGAGGAGGTGCTGCCCGAGCTGCGCGTCCGGCTCGCCCGGGCCGCGCACCGCACGCCGCCGTTCGCGCTGCGGCTCCACGGCGGCGGGCACTTCGGGCGGCGTGCGCTGTGGGCCGGGATCGCCGGGGACCTGGACGAGCTGCGGCTGCTCGCCGAGCGCGCCGACGCCGCCGCCCGCAGGGCCGGGGTCCCGATGGACGAGCACCGCCGCTACCAGGCGCATCTGACGGTCGCCCGTGCGCGGGGGCAGGAGGTGGACCTGCATCCCTTCCTCGACGAGCTCGGCGGCTTCGAGGGGGCTCGCTGGGAGGTGGGCGAGCTGGCTCTGGTGCGCTCGAACCTGCCGGTGAGCGGGGTGCGGGGCGAGCAGCCGCGGTACGAGAAGGTCGACGGCTGGCCCCTTGAGGGGTCGGCGGGGCGGCCGGGTTAACCTCGACGGGTGGACCCTAAGACCCGTAACCGCATCATGGCCGGTGTGCTCGTACTGATGTTCGCGATCATCGCGGTGGCTTCCGTGACCGGCCAGTAGCCGCCGGTCGCCGCCCGCTCCTCCCGGCGCGGTCTGCCACCCGGTGGGAACCCCCTTGCTTCGAGCGCACTCGAAGCAGTTGGCTTGGCGTCCATGGAGTACACGCAGCTCGGACGCACCGGACTCAAGGTCAGCCGACTCGTCCTCGGGACGATGAACTTCGGACCCCAGACGGACGAAGCCACCAGTCACGCCATCATGGACACGGCGCTGGACGCGGGGCTCAACTTCTTCGACACCGCCAACGTGTACGGCTGGGGTGAGAACAAGGGCCGGACCGAGGAGATCCTCGGTTCCTGGTTCGCGAAGGGCGACGGCCGCCGCGACCGTACCGTTCTCGCCACCAAGGTGTACGGGAACATGGGCGCCGACGGCGAGGCCTGGCCCAACCACGACAAGCTCTCGGCGCTGAACATCCGCCGCGCGGTCGAGGCCAGCCTCAAGCGCCTCGGCACGGACTACATCGACCTCTACCAGTTCCACCACATCGACCGCTCGACCCCCTTCGAGGAGATCTGGCAGGCGGTCGACGTCCTCGTCCAGCAGGGCAAGGTCCTCTACGCCGGGTCCTCCAACTTCCCCGGCTACAAGATCGCCCAGGCCAACGAGACCGCCGCCCGGCGCGGCTCGGTCGGCCTCGTCAGCGAGCAGTGCCTCTACAACCTCTTCGAGCGGCGCGCGGAGATGGAGGTCGTCCCGGCCGCGCAGGAGTACGGCCTCGGGATCATCCCCTGGTCGCCGCTGCACGGCGGTCTGCTCGGCGGCGTCCTGAAGAAGGAGGCCGAGGGCAAGCGGCGTACGGAGGGCCGCGCGGCGGCCACCCTCGCCGACCCGGCATCCCGCGCGCAGCTCCAGGCCTACGAGGACCTGCTCGAGAAGCACGGCCTGGAGCCGGGCGAGACGGCCCTGGCGTGGCTGCTCACCCGGCCGGGTGTGACGGGCCCGATCGTCGGTCCGCGGACGCCCGAGCAGCTGGTGAGCGCGCTGCGTGCCCTGGAGCTCGAGCTGAGCGAGGAGGTCCTGGCGGGTCTCGACGAGATCTTCCCGGGCCCGGGTCCGTCGCCGGAGGCCTTCGCCTGGTGATCTCCCCTGACCGGCACTCCCTGACCGGCACTCCCTGACCGGCACTCCCTGACCGGCGCTCCCTGACCGGCGCTCCCTGAACGGCGCTCCCTGAACGGCGGCGCCGTCAGGGGGCGCCGAGCCAGCTGGTGGCGTCCAGGCGGAACGCCGTCTCCGGGGGGACGACGTTCCGCAGGGCCGCCTCCAGGTCCCGGACGCGGTCCGCGCCGAGGGCCGCCGCCCACTCCGCCCGCAGTTCGTCGAAGATCGCGGCGGATCGGGCGAGGGCCGCGTACCCCCGTGGGGTGAGGTGGACGAGTTTGCGGCGGGCGTCGGTGGGGTCGTCGGCGCGCTCGGCGTAGCCGAGGGCGAGGAGCCGGTCGACGGTCTTGCCGGCGGCCTGCTTGGAGACGCCGAGGCGGCGTCCGATCTCGCTGGCGGTGGCGCCTCGCGCGCCGATGGCCTGCATGGCGAAGCCGTGGGCGGGGCGCAGATCGGGGTGGCCCTCGGTGGCGAGGCGGGCGTGGAGCCGGTCGATGAGGGTGCGGAAGCCGCCGAAGAGGAGCAGGGGGAGTTCGTAGCCCCTGCCGCCGCCGTCGGGTCCGGCACCGGCGGGTCGTCCGGCACCGTCCGGTCCGCTCTCTCGCTCACCGCTTTCTCCCTTGCCGTTATCGACAACCTGGTTTACGTTTTCCTTCGCCGTATCGTCAACCATGTTGTCGATTCTACGCGTTCTGCCCGCCCGAGCCTGGAGACGCCTTGTCCGTGGACATGTCCGCCCGTACCGCCAACGCCGTCGCCCTCCTCAAGGAGTCGCCCGAGACCCTCGACGGCTTCCTGAAGCTCAGTCAGACCTTCGAGTCCACCACCCTCGACCCGCACTCCCGCGAGACGGTCGTCCTGACCGTCGCCGAACGCAACCAGTGCCACCTCTGCGTGGACATGCACGAGGCCAAGATGGCCGCCCTCGGCCCCGCGCCCGACGCCGAACGCCTCGCCGCCGTCCGCCTGTTCACCCTCCGGGTCCTCGCCTCCGCGGGGGCGGTCGACGATGACGAACTGGCCGCCTTCGAGGCCGCGGGATACACCCGCCGCAACGCCCTGGAGGTCGTCCTCGGCATCGGCGCGTACACGCTCTCGACCTTCGCGAACCGTCTCACCCGGGCCGCTTGAACCCGGCAGCTACCCGGCGTACGGGCCGCCCAGGCCCCACGCCTGGTGCATCGCGTCGGCGAAGGCGGCAGCCAGCTTGTGTTCGCCCGAGGGCCCCGGGTGGGTGCCGTCGTAGGTGTCCGCGTCGAGGTCGTACGACTCCGCCACCGACGCCAGGAGGAGCGGCGAGGCCGCCGTGTCCAGATCGGCGACCGCCTTCGCGAGCAGCTCGTTGAAGCGGGCGCACTCGAGGGCGAAGGGCGCGTCGTACCCGGCGCGCACGTTCGGGATGACCGGCAGGAGGACGGCCCGGACGTGCGGGTTCGCGGCGCGCGCCGCGGCGACGAACGCCCGGACGTTCTCCTCGGTCTGCTCGCTGTTGGTGTAGAAGCCGAGGTCGATGAGGCCCAGCGAGATCAGCAGCACGTCGGCTTCGGTCGCCGCGACCGTGTCGCCGATCACCGGCGCCATGTGCAGCCAGCCCTCGCCCCAGCCGGCCAGATGGCGCCGGGCGGGGGCGGGGAAGGCCGGGTCGGCGTACGTCTCCGAGGCCGGGGCGTCGGCGGCGGGGTCGTACAGCGCGGTGCGGGGGCCGACGATCTCGTACCCGCCGGGCAGCGTGGACTCCAGGTGCCGCCACATGCGGTACCGCCAGGTCCAGTCGCCGGCGCGTCCGATGGTCATGCTGTCGCCGACGAACAGAAAACGCATGGTCATATCATCGCGGACGCCGTCCCGGACCTGCGACGTGATCCGGGACACGAGACCCCCGGCAATGCCTACCGCAGGAAGTCGCCGACCGCCCCCGTGAACCGCTCCGCGTCGTCGTGCCACGGGAAGTGCCCCGCCCCGTCCAGGGCGACGAAGTCCGCCTTCGGGAACAGCTCCGCGTACGCGGCCGCCGTCGGCACCGGGGTGTTCACGTCCCCCTCCCCGGCCACCACGAGCACCGGCCGCCCGAACTCCGCGAACACCGCGCGCGTCGCCTCCGGGTCGAAGGCCCCCTCGCTCGCGAAGACACCCGCGCCCTCACGGTTCCGCTGCCCCTCCCCGGCGGCGTGCCGCTCCCGCGCGGCCTCGTCCCAGGTCCCGTGGAAGAACGGCGCCACGGCCTGGAAGCTCTCGCCCGTCCCGCGCCCCGCCGTGACGTCCTCGAGGGCCGCGTACGCCGGGCCGAACCACGGCTCGTCGCGCCGCAGCCGCGCCGCCGCGAGCCGCTCCTCCGGCGCCGTGTCCAGCCCGACGGCCGCCGTGCCCGGGGTCACGAGCACCAGCCGGCCGACCCGCTCGGCGTACCGGGTCACGTACAGGGCGGCGAGGTTCGCGCCCGCCGAGTGCCCGAGGACGTCGACCGTGTCGAGCCCGAGGTGCGCGCGCAGCGCCTCCACGTCCTCGACGAGCCGGTCGCAGCGGTACGAGGACGCGTCGTCCGGCACGGCCGACGCGCCCGTCCCCCGGAGGTCGAGCCGGATCAGCCGCCGGTGCGCGGTCAGTCCGCCGAGGTCGCCGAGATAGGCGGAGTCCTGGAGCGGACCGCCGGGGAGACAGAGGAGCGGGGCGCCGGTGCCGGACACATGGAAGGCGAGTGTCGTGCCGTCGGGCGCGGAGAAGGTCTGCGGGGTGGGCATGAGCGCGACCCTGGCAGCGGCCGAGGGGCAGGTCAAGCGGGTTTCGCCCGGGCCGGACGAGGGCTCCCGGGCGGCCGGCGATCCTCCCGACCGGTGGCGGCGATCCTCCCGACCGGTGCCGGCGATCCTCCCGACCCGATGCCGGCGATCTTGCCGACCGGTGCCGGCGGCCGCGTCGTGGCAGGCTGGGGGACATGCGATCTGCTCTGTGCGCCCTCGGCGCGGCGGCGGCCCTGGTGCTGCTCCCGGCCGGTCATGCCCGTGCCGAAGGACAGGAGCCGGACCGGGACTTCACCATCGAGGACTCCCGCGTCACCGAGTCCAGCGGCCTCGCCGCGAGCCGCGCCCACCCCGGGATCTACTGGACGCACAACGACCAGGACGCCCCCCTGATCTACGGCATCGACTCCCGCACGGGCAAGACGGTCGCGACCCTGACCATGCAGGGCGTCGGCACCCCCCGCGACATGGAGGCGATCGCGGTCGGCCCGGACGGCGACATCTACGTCGGCGACATCGGCGACAACCTCGACGGCTCCTGGGACCACGTCTGGGTCTACCGCTTCCCCGAGCCGGAGGTCCTCAAGGACCAGAAGGTGACGGCGAAGCAGTACGTCGTGAAGTACGCCGACGGTGCGCGCAACGCCGAGGCGCTGATGGTCCACCCGAAGACCGGCCGGGTGTACATCGCGAGCAAGAACGAGGACGGCGGCGGCCTGTACGCGGGCCCCGAACGGCTCTCCTCGTCCGGGACGAACGTCTTCCGGCGCATCGGCGAGGTCCCGTGGGTCACCGACGGCGCCTTCTCGCCGGACGGCGACCGGCTGGTCCTGCGCGGCTACCTCATGGCGCGCGAGTACACGTGGAAGGACGGCCGGCTCGGCGACGAGGGCACGTCCATCGGAGCCCCGTTCCAGGGCCAGGCGGAGTCGGTGACGTACACGACGGACGGCTCGGCGTTCATGCTCGGCTCCGAGGGACAGAAGAGCCGGGTGGTGCGGCTGGACCGGCAGGACGCCGGACGCTCCCCGGAGAGGCCGGGCGGCAGCCCGGACACCCCGGGCGCACCGCAGTCACCTCAGTCTCCGGCGGCCGACGGCGACAAGGGGAACGTCACGGTCGGCTTCCTGGTCCTCGCGGGCGCGTTCGTCGTCGTCTTCGGCATCAAGCGACTGCTGCGGCGGGGCTGAGCGGCGGACACGCCGAAGGGCCCGGCACCGGATGTCTCCGGTGCCGGGCCCTTCGCACGGTGAACGTCAGAGCTTCTCGATGACGTAGTCGATGCAGGCCGTCAGGGCGCGCACGTCCGCCGGGTCGATCGCCGGGAACATCGCGACCCGCAGCTGGTTGCGGCCCAGCTTGCGGTACGGCTCCGTGTCGACGATGCCGTTCGCGCGCAGCGCCTTCGCGACCGCCGCCGCGTCGATGTCGTCCGCGAAGTCGATCGTGCCGATGACCTGCGAGCGCTTCGCCGCGTCCGTGACGAACGGCGTCGCGTACTTGGACTCCTCGGCCCAGCCGTACAGTGCGTCCGAGGACTCCTTCGTACGGGCCACGGCCCAGTCCAGACCGCCCTGGCCGTTGATCCACTTCAGCTGCTCGTTGAGCAGGAAGAGGGTCGAGAGCGCCGGGGTGTTGTACGTCTGGTTCTTCAGCGAGTTGTCGATCGCCGTCGGCAGCGAGAAGAACTCCGGGATGTGCCGGCCCGACTCGTGGATCTTCTGCGCCCGCTCCAGGGCGGCCGGGGAGAAGGCCGCGAGCCACAGGCCGCCCTCGGCGGCGAAGGACTTCTGCGGGGCGAAGTAGTAGACGTCGGTCTCGGTGATGTCGACCGGGAGACCGCCCGCGCCGGAGGTCGCGTCGACCAGGACCAGCGCGCCCTCGTCCGCGCCCGCGACCCGCTTCAGCGGGGCGGCGACACCGGTGGAGGTCTCGTTGTGCGTGTACGCGTAGACGTCCACGCCCGCCTCGGCCACCGGCTCCGGGTGGGTGCCCGGGTCGGAGGAGATCACGGTCGGCTCGGCCAGCCACGGGGCCAGCTTGGCGGCCTTCGCGAACTTGGAGGAGAACTCGCCGAAGGTGAGGTGCTGCGACTTGTTCTCGATCAGACCGTGGGTCGCGACGTCCCAGAAGGCGGTGGAGCCGCCGTTGCCCAGGATCACCTCGTAGCCCTCGGGGAGCGAGAAGAGGTCACGGATGCCGGTACGTACCTCGCCGACCAGGTTCTTCACCGGAGCCTGGCGGTGGGACGTGCCGAGGAGAGAGGTGCCGGTGGCGGCCAGGGCGTCCAGCGCCTCCGTACGCACCTTGGAGGGGCCCGCGCCGAAACGGCCGTCGGCGGGCTTGATGTCAGCGGGAATCTGGATATCAGCCACGAGGCGGAGAGTATCGGGTCGGGAAGGGGCCGGTCGCCGGATGTCCGCCCGATGAGACGAGCTCTGAGACATCCTGGGCTTGTGGGAACACACGAGGAACACGCGTCCGTCCTGGCGGCCGACCTGCGCGCCGCAGTCGCGGGAGAGGTCGACTTCTCCGCCGCCGCCCGGGCGCTGACGACCATGGACGCCTCCAACTACCGCCGGATTCCGGCCGGTACGGTCGCGCCGCGCGACGCCGGCGACATCGCGGCCGTCCTGGAGGTGTGCCGGGCACACGGCACCACACCGGTCGTCGCGCGCGGCGCCGGGACCTCGATCGGCGGCCAGGCGACCGGCACCGGCGTCGTGCTCGACCTCACACGGCACATGGGCGGGATCGTCTCCCTGGACCCGGAGGCGCGGACGGCGGTGGTCCGGCCGGGGCTCGTCCTCGACCGGCTGCGGGAGGCGGCACGCCCGTACGGCCTGACCTTCGGCCCCGATCCGTCCACGCACAGCCGCTGCACCCTCGGCGGCATGATCGGCAACAACGCGTGCGGGGCGCACTCGGTCGCCTGGGGGACCACGGCGGACAACGTGCGCTCGCTCGACGTGATGACCTACGGAGGCGCGAGGTTGACGCTGGGGCGGGACGGGCGCGGCGCCCCCGCCGGACTCCTCGACCTCGTCGACCGTCACCTCGCCCTCCTGCGGACCGGCTACCCGGCCGGACTGCCGCGCCGCATCTCCGGGTACGCGCTGGACGCGCTGCTCCCGGAGCGCGGCGTGGACGTGGCCCGCTCGTTCTGCGGCAGCGAGGGGACGCTGGGCGTGGTGACGGAGGCGACGGTGGCGCTCGTCCCGCTGCCGGCCGAGCCGGTGCTCGTGGTGCTCGGGTACCCGGACGAGAGCGCGGCGGCGGAGGCGGCGGCGGGGCTCCTGACGTTCGGGCCGCTGACCGTGGAGGGGATGGCGGCCGATCTCGTACGGGGCGCCGCCGGGCTGCCTCGCGGCGGCGCGTGGCTGTTCTGCGAGGTGGACGGGGAGGGAGAGGCGCGGCGGCTCGTGCGGGCGGCCGACGCGATCGACTCCGCCGTGGTGCGGGACCCGGCCGGACAGCGGGCGCTGTGGCGGATCCGCGAGGACGCGGCGGGCACGGCGACCAGGACCCCGGGGGGCGGGGAGGCCTGGCCGGGATGGGAGGACTGCGCGGTGCCGCCGCCGAGGCTCGGCGCGTACCTCCGTGAATTCCGGGCGCTGCTCGCGGACTTCGGCCTGCGGGGAGTGCCGTACGGGCACTTCGGTGACGGCTGCGTCCACGTCCGGATCGACTTCGACCTGTGGACGGAGAAGGGGGTACGGGAGTTCCGCCGGTTCTCGGAGGCGGTGGCCGCCCTCGTGGTCGCCCACGGCGGCTCGCTCTCCGGGGAGCACGGGGACGGGCAGGCGCGGGCCGAGCTGCTGCCGAGGATGTACGGGGAGGAGCTCGTCGCCCTGTTCGGTGCGGTCAAGGACGTGTGGGACCCGGACGGCGGCCTCAACCCGGGGATGCTGGTCCGCCCGCGCCCGCTCGACGAGGGCCTGCGGTTCACGGGGCTGCCGCTCGTGGGCCTCGGCAGGGAGGCGGCCCGCTGCGTGGGAGTGGCCAAGTGCCGGGTGGAGGGCCCGAGTACGGGGCCGGGGGTGATGTGTCCCTCGTACCGGGCGACGGGGGAGGAGAAGCACTCGACGCGGGGGCGGGCGCGGCTGCTCCACGAGATGGTGCTCGGCGAGGTGATCACGGACGGCTGGCGCTCGGAGGAGGTCCGGGAGGCGCTGGACCTGTGTCTGTCGTGCAAGGGGTGCCGCAGCGACTGCCCGGTGGGCGTCGACATGGCCGCGTACAAGGCGGAGTTCCTGGACCGGCACTACGGGGGACCGTTCGGCTTCCTGCGCAGGCCGCGCTCGCACTGGACGATGGGCAGGCTGCCGCACTGGCTGGACCTGTTCGGGCGGGGCCTGAACGCCGGGATGAGGCTGCCGTTCGCGGCGCGGCTCGCGGGGGTGACGCCGGAACGGGCGATGCCGAGGGTGGCGGGGAGGTCGTTCACGTCGTGGTTCGCCGAGCGGATCTCGACCCGCCCGGCGGACGTGACGCTGTGGCCGGACACGTTCACCGACCACCTGGCGCCGGAGGTGGGCCAGGCGGCGGTCCGGGTTCTGGAGGACGCGGGGCTCGGGGTGGAGCTGCCGCCGGGAAGGGTGTGCTGCGGGCTGACGTATGTGTCGACGGGGCAGCTGGGGGCGGCGCGGCGGGTGATGCGGAGGACGCTGGACGTGATGGAGGGGAACGGCGGGGCGGCCGCCGGGCGAACGGGGCCCGTCGTGGTGCTGGAACCCTCGTGTGCGGCGACGCTCCGCACCGACCTGCCGGAACTGCTGCCGGACGACCCGAGGGCGGCGCGGCTGGCGGCGTCGGTACGGACGTTCGCGGAGGCTCTGGAGACGCTGGCGCCGGACTGGGAGCCGCCGCGCCTGGACCGCCCGGTGACGGGCCAGACGCACTGCCACCAGCACGCGGTGCTCGGCGACGCGGCGGACCGCCGCCTGCGCGAACGGGCGGGCCTGACGGGGGAGCTGGCGGGCGGGTGCTGCGGCCTGGCGGGCAACTTCGGCTTCGAGCCGGGCCATTACGAGGTCTCGGTGAGGTGCGCGGAGGACCAGCTGCTGCCGGCGCTGAGGGACGCGCCCCCGGAGGCGGCGGTCCTGGCGGACGGCTACTCGTGCAGGACCCAGATGGGGGACCTGGCGGGGGTACGGGGCCGACACCTGGCGGAGGTGCTGGCGGAGGGGGTGGACCAGAGGGAGACGGGCTCTTGAGGCTCAGGGGATGAGCGTGCCTGGTGTGCCTCGGGTGCGGCCGCCCTCTTTCCGAGTGTGGCGTCCTCCACCACCGGGTCAAGGGCGCCTTCGGCGTCGCTGCGCGATGGGCTGCGCCCACCCTTGACCCGGCGGCGGAGGCCGCCTTTTCACACTCGGAGGGCGGCCGAGGGCCGGGGCCTACGCGG